>NZ_AZSN01000031.1:0-35775 GCF_000576225.1 Methylibium sp. T29-B
CGGCGCCCGCAGTGGCGGGGCCGGTGGCCCTCGCGGCGGTGGCGGCCACGGCGGGGGCGGTGGCCGCAGTCGCTGATTTGCGACAGGGCGCCGAGGCGTCCGGCAACGGACCGAAGCATGTACTTCGGTCCCGGGGCCCGCTGGCCGGGAGTTTGGGGCACTGCGAACGGTGACCTGCAGCCGCCTCGTCCATCGTTCGCACACAGCGATTGCATTTGGACGCGCCTCGTCACACCCCGTTTTCTCGCAGGACCTAGAGTCCACGCGATGAAAGCCAGCTTCGATCTTTCCCCACGCTGGAGCACCACGTGGTCCGGGGCCGACATCGTGGTGCGGCGCAACAGCAACGAAGTCGATCGGCTGCACACGCCGGATATCCGGCGCATCGTCTTCGTGCAGGCCACCGGTGCACAGGGATCGGCCGATCCCTCTTTGCGCTGGTCGAACTGGAGGCCGAGTTCGTGGTCTTCCCGACCGAGACCGGATTCGCCGGGCGCGTCCATTTCGAACGTCAGGCCTTCTGGGCCGCCAAGGCGTGCACCTACTGGACCAACACCGTCACCGCACGGCTGCCGGCGCATTGCCTGCGCCGCCGCGGCTTCATGCTCTCGCGGCGCAGCCCGCGCTACGGCCGCGTCCCGCGGGCCGACCTCGATGCCGTGGTGGAGCAGTGGCTCATCGAGGGGCCGTGCAGCTGGGACGAGCGCCGCTGGCAGCGCTTCGAGCGCTCGGTGCCATTCGCCCACATCGACACGCGGCGCGACACGATGCCCTCGCGCCTGCAGGAACCGCAGCAGGGCTGAGGGAGGGCCGCCGTCGGCCGCGACCGGTACGCCTCGAGAGGAGAAGGCCCGCAAGCGCGGGCCTTCTTTCTTTGTGCCGACGTTCAGGCCGTGGGCTTGGTTGCCGCCGCCTTCTTGTGCTTCTTCTTTGCCGCGGTCTTCTTCGCGACCGCCTTCTTTTCCGTCTTCGCCGGCGCGGCCGTCACCGCAGCGGATGGCGTCGCAGCAGGCGCTGCGGGTGCAGCGGGCGTCGCGGTCTGGGCCTGAGCTCCCAGGACGATCAGTGAAGCAGCGAGACCAGCAATCAGCTTGTTCATTTGGGGCAACTCCTCGAAGGGTGAATGAGCGACAGGCTCCTTCACTCAACGGTCCGCCCGGCGGCAACGGCGACGCCCGGCAGCTGCGTTCAGGCCGGCGTCAACCGTCGCAAGCCCCGCGTCAATCGAAGCGTCCGACGCGCAGCCACTTGGTCGCCACCCACTTGTCGCCCTCCAGCACCGGCGCGCCGCCGTGCAGGCTGCGGGTCGAGGGGTGCGGCCGGTCGTAGCTGAAGAACACGGCATGCCCCTTGAGTGGCGTGACCTCGAGGCCGATGTCCGGGAAGGTGGTGCCTCCGCCCCGCGTCGGGGTGTTGAGGTAGGTCACCAGCGTGGCCACCCGCTGGCCGCCGCGCTGCAAAACAGCCGGGGTGCCGGGCTGGTCGGGGTCGAAGTAGTCGTAGTGCGGCTTGTACTCGGCGCCCGGCCGGTAGTGCAGCACCTGCAGGCCCTCACCGTTCTCGACTGGCCAGTTCAGCAGCGCCGCGATGCGGGCCTCGAAGCGCGCGCACACCGGGTGCTCGCCGCGCGTGAAGAACATGCCATCGCTGGTGCGGGCGGCGTTGACCTCGCTGGCTCCGGTGGCCGTGTCGACCGTGTGCGACCGCGCCAGCCGCGCGCCCGCGAGCGCCACGATCTCGTCGCATTCCGCGTCCGACAGCAGGCCGGAGAAGACGATCACGCGCGGATCGCGCATCGCCATCACCACGCGCACCTCGCGATCGTGTGCCCACAGGGTGGCCGGCGCACCGTCGAGGAAAGGCTCGGGCACCCGCGCGGGCGGTGGCAGCACCTTCTGCCGGGTACCCGCCTCGACGATGTCGCGCAGCACGATCTCGAGCACGTCCAGCGCGGCATCCTCCTCCCAGCCGCTGGCCTTCATGGACGCCAGCAAGGCTTCGGGCGTGTGCCCGGCGCGTGCCTGGTCGGTGACCCATTCGCGCATCTCGCGGGTGATGTGGGGCACGCTGCGGGTGGGAGTTGCACTCATCGGGCAGTCGATAGCGTTGCGGAGGCGTCAGGGCAGGCGGCGACGGAACACCATCCGGTCGGGTTCGCTTGCCGAAGCATCGAAAGCATAGCCCTCGAGATCGAATCCGGCCAGCGCCCGCGGCGATCGCGCGCGGTGCAGTGCCGCGTAGCGCACCATGAGTCCGCGCGCCCGCTTGGCGTGGAAGCTGATGATCTTGTAGCGCCGCCCTTCCAATCCTGGAACACGCAGTGGACGACACGCGCGCGCAGTTCACTGCGATCGACCGCCTTGAAGTACTCCTCCGACGCGAGGTTCACGACCACCGGCGCTCGTTGCCCGGCGAGGCGCTCGTTCAGGTGCTCGGCGATGCGCGTACGCCAGAAGGCGTAGAGATCCTTGCCCAGCGGGTTGGCGAGCCGCGTCCCCATCTCGAGCCGGTAGGGCTGCAGGCGGTCCAGCGGTCGCAGTACGCCGTACAGGCCGCTCAGGATGGCCACGTGCTCCTGCACCCAGCGGACCTGGGGCCGGCTCAGTTCGTGCGCGCCCAACCCACCGTAGACGTCACCGTCGAAGGCGAACAGCGCGGGCTTGCTGTTGGCCGAGGTAGGGCGCGGACTGAAGGCGGCATAGCGGGCGACGTTGAGTGCGGCCAGCGGCTCGCTCAGGTCCATCAGCTCGGCGATGCCACGCTCGTCGTGCTGGCGCAGCAGCCCGATGAGTTCGCCGGCCGCGGCCGAGAAATGCGGCACACCGGCATCGGGCACCGGCGCGGGATGTTCGTAGTCGAGCGACTTGGCGGGTGAGATCAGGAACAGCATGACAGGCGAGGAACGGCGAAGCGCGAAGGGTAGCAGCGCGGCTGCCGCCCCGGTCGCGGTAGGCTCGCTCCATGGTTCCCGACGCGAAGCACGCCCCCTTGCCCTGCCCCTGCGGCCGCCCGGCCTATGACCGGTGCTGCGGACGCCATGTCGGGACGGCGCTGCCGGCCCCCGATGCCGAGACCCTGATGCGCTCGCGCTACAGCGCCTTCGTGCTCGACCGCCGCGAGCATCTGCTGGCGACTTGGCACGCTTCGACCCGGCCCGCGGCGATCGAGCCACCGCCACCCGGCCTGCGCTGGCTGGGCCTCGAGGTGCGGCAGCACCGGCTCACCGGCCCCGACGCGGCCGAGGTGGAGTACGTGGCCCGAAGCAAGCTCGCCGGCCGTGCCCACCGGCTGCACGAGCGCAGCCGTTTCGTCCGCGATCAGGGCCGCTGGTTCTATCTGGACGGCGAGATTGACCCGCCGGTCGCCGGCTGAGGCCGACGCCTCAGGCGAGCGCAGGCGCCGTCGAGCGGATCAGGTGGTCGAAGGCGCTCAGCGCCGCCTTCGAGCCCTCGCCGAGCGCGATCACGATCTGCTTGTAGGGCACGGTCGTCACGTCGCCAGCCGCGAACACGCCAGGCACCGAGGTCTGGCCACGGGCATCGACGATCACCTCACCGTGCCGGGACAGCTCCACCGTGCCCTTGAGCCAGTCGGTGTTGGGTAGCAGGCCGATCTGCACGAACACGCCCTCGAGCGCCAGCTGGTGAACCTCGCCGGAGGCACGATCGGTGTACGTCAGGCCATTGACCTTGTGCCCGTCGCCGGTGACTTCGGTCGTCTGCGCCTGGGTGATGACCTTCACGTTGGGCAGACTGTGCAGCTTGCGCTGCAGCACCGCATCGGCGCGCAATTCCGCGGCGAACTCGAGCAGCGTGACGTGCGCCACCACGCCGGCCAGGTCGATCGCGGCCTCGACGCCGGAATTGCCGCCGCCGATCACCGCCACGCGCTTGCCCTTGAACAGCGGGCCGTCGCAGTGCGGACAGTAGGTCACTCCCTTGGTCCGGTACTCCTGCTCGCCGGGCACGTTCATGTCGCGCCAGCGCGCGCCGGTGGCGATGATCACCGTGCTGGCCTTCAGCGCCGCGCCCCCGGCGAAGCGCACTTCGGTCAGCTCACCGGGTTTGCCGGGGATCAGCGCCTCGGCACGCTGCAGATTCATGATGTCGACATCGTAGGCCTTGACGTGCTCTTCCAGCGCGACGGCGAACTTCGGGCCGTCGGTCTCCTTGACCGAGATGAAATTCTCGATCGCCAGCGTGTCCAGCACCTGGCCGCCGAAGCGCTCGGCCGCGAGGCCGGTGCGGATGCCCTTGCGCGCCGCGTAGATGGCAGCGGCCGCGCCGGCCGGGCCGCCGCCAACGATCAGCACGTCGTAAGGCGCCTTGGCGCTGAGCTTCGCGGCCTCGCGCTTCACGGCGCCGGTGTCGAGCTTCGCGACGATCTCCTCCAGGCCCATGCGGCCCTGGCCGAAGACCTGGCCGTTGAGAAAGATCGTCGGCACGGCCATCACCTGGCGTTGTTCGACTTCGGCCTGGAACAGCGCACCGTCGATCGCCACGTGGCGGATGTTCGGGTTCAGCACCGCCATCAGGTTGAGCGCCTGCACGACGTCAGGGCAGTTCTGACAGCTCAGGGAGAAGAAGGTCTCGAACAGGTAGTCGCCTTCGAGTCCCCGGACCTGCTCGATCACCTCCGCCGCCGCCTTCGAGGGATGGCCGCCGACCTGCAGCAGCGCCAGCACCAATGACGTGAATTCATGGCCCATCGGCAGACCGGCGAACCGCAGGCCGATCCGCGCGCCGGGGCGGTTCAGCGAGAACGAGGGCTTGCGCTCGGCGTCGTCACGGCGCACCGAGAGCGTGATGCGGGCCGAGAGTTCGGCGATGTCGTTCAGCAAGGCCAGGAGCTCCTGCGACTTGTCGCCTTCGTCGACCGAGGCCACGATGTCGATCGGGTGTTCGACCTTTTCGAGATAGCTCTTCAGTTGGGTCTTGAGGGCAGCGTCCAGCATGGTGGCTCGTCCTTGGAAAATTCAGGGAAAAGGCCGTCCCGACGCCCGGGCCTCGTGCGCCCGGTCGTGCGGTCCGGCGCTCGGCCGGGGTCAGGGGTTCCGGCTCCACGGACCGGCTTCGATCGGAAGCAGTCCGCGGCGAACGCGGACCGTCAGATCTTGCCGACGAGGTCCAGCGAGGGCTTCAGCGTCTCGGCACCTTCGGTCCACTTGGCCGGGCAGACTTCACCGGGGTGCGCGGCGACGTACTGCGCGGCCTTGACCTTGCGCAGCAGCTCCGTGGCATCACGGCCGATGCCGTTGTCGTGCACTTCAATGATCTTGATCTTGCCTTCGGGGTTGATCACGAAGGTGCCGCGGTAGGCCAAGCCTTCCTCTTCGATCAGCACCTCGAAGTTTCGCGCCAGCGCCGCGGTCGGGTCACCGACGAGCGGGTACTGCACCTTGGAGATGGTGTCCGAGGTGTCGTGCCAGGCCTTGTGCGCGAAATGCGTGTCGGTGGAGATGCCGTAGATCTCGACGCCGAGCTTCTTGAATTCCGCGTAATGGTCAGCCAAGTCGCCCAGTTCGGTCGGGCAGACGAAGGTGAAGTCGGCCGGGTAGAACACGAACACGGACCACTTGCCCAGCAGGTTCTCGTTGCTGACAGGCACGAACTTGCCGTTGTGGTACGCGGTGGCCTTGAAGGGCTTGACTTCGGTGTTGATCAGGGACATCGGGAGCTTCCTTATCGGGACAGGGTTGAGTGATACCGTGCCCAAATAGTAATGCGACCCCGTTATCCACTTTATTCATAGACTAAATCAAACTCATCCGAAATTGCTATCGAACCGACCGCGGCTCAGCGCAGGTCGCCCGCCAGGCTGGCCAAGGTTTCCGGCGGGATGCCGGTGTGCGCCGGGTAATTTCGGTGGTCGCAACCCAGCTTCACGGCGGCGCCAGCCCGGATGGCCTCGATCGCGACCCGGGTGAACTCGAAGCGAAGGAAGTGCACCGAGGAGGTCTTCTCCTCGGTCTCCCGGTCCAGGTCCTCGTCGGCGATCGCATAGACGCGCTGCAGCCCTTCCGGCTCGACGAACATCCGATCCTCGATGCCGATCAGGCGCGCCAGTTCGCGCTTGCGCTCGTGCGCGTCGGGGTATTCGATCAGCATCGTCGCCTTCCAGTTGCCGCCGTCCGGCACGAGCGGCGCATAGGCGTCGATCTCGGCCTGGATGCCCGCCTCGTCGAAGATCTTCTCGATGTGCAGCATCTCCTGGATTTGACGGCGGACGGTGCGCTCGTCCTCGAACTGCACGCTGAGGTGCTCGCCGAGCCGCACGGTGCGCAGACGCCGGTGCGCGATCGACTCGGGCTTGCCGGTCTGGCGGACCTTGGCATAGGCCTCGAGCGACATCAGGCTGTCTCTGGGAATGGTCGTCATGGCGATCTGTCCTCGCTGCGTGGGGTCACAGCCCGTAGGCGGTTCGCACCAGGCTGAGCGGATGCAGGAGCCTGGCGGCCGGGAACCCGCCCGCCTCCATGCCCTGCGCGATGTGGTGCCCGGCCAGCTGGCAGTCGGAGCTGATGTAGTCCGGTTCGTCCTTGGCCATGCTCTTGAAGACCGGCCGCCCGATCTTCATCGCGATCGGGTGGTAGGGGGTCTTCACGCCATACGTGCCCGCATGGCCCGAGCACCGCTCGACCGTGTTGAGCTGCACGGACACCGTCTGGCCGATCAGCTTGAACATCTCCTCGGTCTTCCGACCGATGTTCTGCACGCGGCCGTGGCAAGGGATGTGATAACTGACCTTGCCGAGCGCCTGCTTGAAGTCGGTCTTCAACAGGCCGTCGCGGTGCCGGGCGATCAGGTACTCGAAGGGATCGAACATCGCCTCCTTGACGAGCTGCGTGTCCGCGCACGCGGGGAACATCAGCGGCAGCTCCTGCTTGAACATCAGCGTGCAGCTGGGAATGGCACTGAGGATCGCGTAGCCCTCCTTCGCATACCTTGCGAGCACCGGCATGTTCGCGGCCTTGTGCGCCGCCACGGCGTCGAGGTCGCCGAGCTCCAGCTTGGGCATGCCGCAGCACTTCTCCTTCTCGACCAGCACATAGGGAATGTCGTTGTGCTCGAGCAGCTTGATCAGGTCGTGACCGATGCCGGGTTCGTTGTAGTTCACGTAGCAAGTGGAGAAGATCGCCACCTTGCCCGGCGTGCGTTCCCCGTTCGTGACCACGGTGGCACGGCCCTGCCGACTCGCGGACCAGCGGAAGCGGTTGCTCGCGAGTTCCGGCAACCAGGCGTCGGGATGCACCTGCAGCGCCGAGTCGAGCAGCTTGCGCATTGGCCGGGTCTTGTTCAGCGCGTTGGCCACCTGGACCACCACCGGGATGCCGGCGAACTGGCCGTGCACGTCTGTCGAGGCAAGCAGCTTCTCGCCAGCGCCGACACCGCCCTTCTTGAACTTGATCGCCTTCGCCCGCAGCATCGTGTGCGGGAAATCCAGGCGCCAGGGGTGCGGCGGCACGTAGGGACATTTGGTCATGTAGCAGAGGTCGCACAGGTAGCACTGATCGACGACCTTCGCGTAATCCTGCTTCGGGATGCCGTGCACCTCGCCGTCGTCGGTCGCATCGACCAGATCGAACAGGCTCGGAAAAGCCTGACACAGGCTCACGCAACGGCGGCAGCCGTGGCAGATGTCGAAGATGCGCTCGAGCTCCTTCTCGCAGGCCGCCTCGTCGTAGTACTCGGGGTTCGTCCAGTCGATCGCGTGCCGGGTAGGGGCTTCGAGATTGCCCTCGCGTGTGCTCATCCGGGGTTCTCCTGTGGACCAAGGGCTTCCTGCGCGGGAAGGAACGGCGACTCGCGAGCGCAAGGCATGCACACGGGCGCCGAGCGGGGCACGGCGCTCCGCTCGACGCTCGCTGCGGCGGCGACGCTACGCGCCACCGCCGTCTGCTCAATCGACCAGGGCGTCCAGCGCCTTCTGGTAGCGGTTCGCGTGGGAGCGCTCGGCCTTCGCCAGGGTCTCGAACCAGTCGGCGACCTCGTCGAAGCCTTCGTCGCGCGCCTGCTTCGCCATCCCCGGGTACATGTCGGTGTACTCGTGCGTCTCGCCGGCGACGGCGGCCATCAGGTTCTGGCGGCTCGACCCGATCGGCAGGCCGGTGGCCGGGTCGCCGACAGCCTCGAGGAACTCGAGGTGGCCATGCGCGTGGCCGGTCTCGCCTTCGGCGGTGGAGCGGAACAGCGCCGCCACGTCGTTCTGGCCCTCGATGTCGGCCTTGTTCGCGAAGTAAAGGTAGCGACGGTTCGCCTGCGATTCCCCGGCGAACGCGTCCTTCAGGTTCTGCTCGGTCTTGGAGCCCTTCAGTTGCATGTCGATCTCCTTGTCGTGCGTGTGCGATGGTGACCACGGAGCCTGGAGGGCCCAGTGCGCGTCGACGGTAGAGGAGACCGGAGGCAACGTCCAATAGCGCGCGTCAATGCAGAGAATTGTGCGGGTTTACCTGAGGGCCCGTGCCCCGTTTACCCTCTGAGTTGACGCGTCGCTCCGCAGCGACGGCCCCGAAACAGGAATCCGCCACGCTGAGCGACAATCCACGCTATGAAACGCACCGAAGCCCAGGCGCCGACCATTCAGGTGATGGAGCGCATGTTCTCGCTGCTCAACGTTCTGGCGGCGCACCCGGATCCGGTCTCGCTGAAACACATCAGCGAACAGACCGGATTGCACCCCTCCACGGCCCATCGCATCCTCAACGATCTCGCGATCGGTCGCTTCGTCGACCGGCCCGAGGCGGGCAGCTACCGGTTGGGCATGCGCCTTCTCGAACTCGGCAACTTGGTCAAGGCACGGCTGGACGTCCGGGAGGCTGCGATCGCGCCGATGCGCGAGCTTCACAAGCTCACGCACCAACCCGTGAATCTTTCGATGCGTCAGGGCGACGAGATCGTCTACATCGAGCGGACCTACAGCGAGCGCTCCGGCATGCAGGTCGTTCGCGCCGTCGGCGGCCGCGCCCCGCTGCACCTGACCTCCGTGGGCAAGCTGTTCCTCGCGCACGACGACGCCCAGCGAGTCCGGGCCTATGCCGCCCGTACGGGGCTCGCCGGCCACACGCGCAACAGCATCACCGAGTTACCGGCTCTGGAGCGCGAACTGGCGAAGGTGCTGCAATACGGCAGCGCCCGCGACAACGAGGAACTGGAACTGGGCGTGCGCTGCATGGCAGCCGGCATCTTCGACGACCAGGACAAGCTGATCGCCGGACTGTCGATCTCGGCCCCCGCCGATCGCCTGGAAGACAGCTGGATGGAGCGGCTGAAGGCCACTGCCGCCCAGATTTCGGCGGCCCTCGGCCACCACGCCAAACCCTGAAAGGCTGATCGCCGGGGTCTGCCCGGGCGGATGCCCGGCGCTCGCCGGTGCGTCCCGCCGCAGCGCGTCAGGAGGTCGTCTTCGGCCCTTCGGCCCGCGGAACTTCCGGCGTCACGGCAGGCGGCGGGCTTGCCTCGATCCAATGGCGCACGCGCTCGGCGTCGCCCTGCCGCGAGTACTTGCCGGCTGAATCGAGGAAGACCATGATCAGCTTGCGTCCCGCCAGTTGCGCCTGCATGACCAGGCAGCGACCCGCCTCGGAGATGTAGCCGGTCTTCTGCAACCCGATGTCCCAGGCTGGATTGCGCACCAGGCCGTTGGTATTGCGGTACTGGAGCGTGCGGCGCCCGACCGCCACGCTGTATTCCTGCGAGGTCGACAGCTCGCGGATCAGCGGATGCTGGTAGGCCGCCGATACCAGCGCCGCCAAGTCGCGCGCGCTCGATTGATTGCGGCTCGACAGTCCCGTGGGCTCGACATAGCGCGTGTCGGTCATGCCGAGCAGGCTGGCGCGCGCGTTCATCGCCGAGACGAAAGCCACCAAGCCGCCCGGGTAATGCCGGCCCAGCGCATGGGCCGCACGGTTCTCCGACGACATCAGGGCCAGATGCAGCATCTCGCCACGCGTCAGCTGGGTACCGACGGCCAGTCGCGACCCGCTGCCCTTCTCGGTGTCCACGTCGTCCTGGCTGATCGTGAGCATCTCGTCGAGCGACTGCCCGGCTTCGACGACGACCACCGAGGTCATCAGCTTCGTCAACGACGCGATCGGCAACACGGCCTGGGCGTTCTTGTCGATCAGCACCTCGTGGGTGTCCTGATCCATCACGAGCGCCACGCTCGAACGCAGATCGAGCGGGTCATCGGTGGCACGCAGACCGCTGAGCTCACCGAAAGAGGGGCGTGCCACCACCGTACGGACCGACTTGCGCGTCGCGGCACGAATGCTCTTTACCTTGGCCTTCGACTTGGCACTCGCCTTGCTGGCGCTGCTCTGACGTTTGGTGGCGGCATCGGCGCCCGTGCTCAGTCCGAAGGACAGCATGGCAAACAGGGCCAACAGAGCCACACGCCAACGAAACACAGGCAACGAAATCAACACGGGCACTCCCTCCGACACGCGCACGAGTCTAGGATAAAGAAAAAAAGCGCGCAAGATCAAAAGCTTACGCGCCCTTCCTCCATTCCACGTGAAGAATGCCTCCCGTTACCCCTGGGCGGCGACGCGCTCGTTCTTGCTGTGCAGCTTGTTCAGGGCCGACAGGTAGGCCTTGGCCGAGGCCACCACGATGTCCGGGTCCGCCCCCACGCCATTCACCACCCGTCCGCCATGCTGCAGCCGCACAGTCACCTCGCCCTGGGATTCTGTGCTGCCCGAGGTGATGGCATTGACCGAATAGAGCAGCATTTCTGCGCCGCTTTTCAGCTTCGACTCGATGGCCTTGAGACTCGCGTCGACCGGCCCGTTGCCTTCGCTCTCGGCGTGGAACTCGGTCTCTCCGACCGCGAAAGCCACCTTCGCATGCGGACGCTCCCCAGTCGCCGATTGCTGCTCCAGCGAGAGCAGCCGGTACGTCTCCTGCTCGTGGGTCACGCTCTCATCGCCGACCAGCGCGATGATGTCTTCGTCGAAGATGTCGCTCTTGCGATCGGCCAGATCCTTGAAGCGCGCAAAGGCCGCGTTGACGTCGGTCTCGGACTCGAGCTCGATTCCGAGCTCCTGCAGGCGCTGCTTGAAGGCGTTGCGGCCGCTGAGCTTGCCGAGCACGATCTTGTTGGCACTCCAGCCCACGTCCTCGGCGCGCATGATTTCGTAGGTGTCACGCGCCTTCAGGACGCCGTCCTGGTGGATACCGGAGGCGTGCGCGAAGGCATTTGCGCCGACGACCGCCTTGTTCGGCTGCACGATGAAGCCAGTCGTCTGCGACACCAGCCGCGAAGCCGGCACGATCTGCGTGGTATCGACGCCCACTTCGAGCCCGAAATGGTCGCGCCGCGTGCGAACCGCCATCACGACTTCCTCGAGCGAGCAGTTGCCTGCGCGCTCGCCGAGCCCATTGATCGTGCATTCGATCTGGCGGGCACCCCCGATCTTCACGCCAGCCAGCGAGTTCGCCACCGCCATACCGAGGTCGTTGTGGCAGTGAACCGACCAGACCGCCTTGTCCGAATTCGGCACCCGCTCCCGCAAGGTCCTGATGAAATTGCCGTACAGCTCGGGGATGCCGTATCCGACGGTGTCGGGCACGTTGATGGTGGTCGCGCCCTCGTTGATCACGGCCTCGATCACACGGCACAGGAAGTCCGGGTCGGACCGGTAGCCATCCTCCGGCGAAAACTCGATGTCCTCGCACAGGTTGCGGGCGAAGCGAATCGACAGCCTGGCCTGCTCCAGCACCTGCTCGCGCGTCATCCGCAACTTCTTCTCCATGTGCAGTTCACTGGTCGCGATGAAGGTGTGGATGCGAGAACGCGCAGCGCTCTTCAGCGCCTCGGCCGCCCGCGCGATGTCGCGGTCATTGGCGCGCGCCAGCGAGCACACGGTCGATTCCTTGATCACGTCGGCAATCGCCCGGACCGCCTCGAAGTCGCCGTTGCTCGACGCCGCGAAACCCGCCTCGATCACGTCGACCCGCAACCGCTCCAGCTGGCGCGCAATGCGCAGCTTCTCATCCTTGGTCATGGAGGCGCCGGGCGACTGTTCGCCGTCGCGCAAAGTGGTGTCGAAGATGATGAGCTTGTCGGCCATGGAAGTCTCCAGCGAAGATACGAAGGTCGAGGACTAAACAAAACGGCCCGCGAGCAGGAAGCGCGCGGGCCGTGGATGCAGAAACGACGGGACGTGTGCAATCAGCGCGCGCAGGGCACTCCTAGCAGTAGCAGCAGCGAAAAGCGGGCGCGAAACGTCATGAGCACAATATAGCACGCGCCTGATCACGGCACGCGCCGCAGTGGCTATCAGCGGTGCAGCCCCTCTTCATCGGGCTCGTGAGTGGACGTGGCGATGACGCTGACAGGCCTGCCCTTGGTCTTGCGCCACACGTAGACCGCGTAACCTGAGAAGCCGTAGCAGACGAACAGACTGAACAGCACGAGCGGCGGGTGAAGGTTGATCACTGCGATGAAGAGCGCGATCGCGACGATCACGATGAACGGGACCGTGCGCTTGAAGCTCACGTCCTTGAAGCTGTAGAACGGCACGTTCGTGACCATCGTCAGTCCGGCGTAGAGCGTGAACGCGAACGCCATCCAGGACAACCAGTCGATGCTGCCGGCCCCCTTGAACCCCGCGTCGTCCATCAGCCAGATGAACCCGACCACCAGCGCTGCGGCGGCCGGACTCGGCAGCCCCTGGAAGAAGCGCTTGTCGACGACACCGATGTTGGTATTGAAGCGGGCCAGCCGGAGCGCAGCCCCGGCGCAGTAGACGAACGCCGCCACCCAGCCGAGCTTGCCCAGCCCCCGCAGCGCCCACTCATAGACGATCAACGCCGGCGCAGCGCCGAAGGACACCATGTCCGACAGGCTGTCCATCTGTTCGCCGAAGGCGCTCTGGGTGTTGGTCATGCGCGCGACGCGACCGTCGAGGCTGTCGAGCACCATCGCGCAGAACACGCCGATCGCCGCCTGCTCGAAGCGGTCGTTCATGGCCATCACGATCGCGTAGAACCCGCCGAACAAAGCCGCAAGAGTGAAGAGATTGGGCAGGATGTAGATGCCCTTGCGGCGAGGCCGGCGCGGCGCCTCGTCGTCGACATCTTCGAGCGCGTCCGGCGTTTTCGGATCCTGCGTGCCGTCGTGCATGCTCATGCTCGGCCAGTCCGTGGCAACGAATCCAGACCCCTCGGCGCACCATGAAGATCGATCATGGGCGGGAGGATACCGCAGCACCCGTCGCAAGAAGGGCCGCGCACCCTTCAGTGTCGCGGCCCTAGACGGAGCGTGGAGCGGAAGGTCGCGATCAGTTGCGGCTCTTGTCCACCAGCTTGTTCGCCTTGATCCACGGCATCATCGCGCGCAGCTTCTCGCCCACCACCTCGATGTCGTGCTCTGCGGTCAGGCGGCGACGCGACAGCAGCGTCGGCGCACCGGCACGGTTCTCGAGGATGAAGCTCTTGGCGTACTCGCCGGTCTGGATGTCCTTGAGGCACTGGCGCATCGCCGCCTTGGTGTCCTCGGTCACGACCCTCGGCCCGGTCACGTACTCGCCGTACTCGGCATTGTTCGAGATCGAGTAGTTCATGTTGGCGATGCCGCCTTCATAGATCAGGTCGACGATCAGCTTGAGTTCGTGAAGGCATTCGAAGTAGGCCATCTCGGGCGCGTAGCCGGCTTCCACCAGTGTCTCGAAGCCGGCCTTGATCAGCTCCACGGTGCCGCCGCACAGCACGGCTTGCTCGCCGAACAGGTCGGTCTCGGTCTCCTCGCGGAAATTGGTCTCGATGATGCCGGCCTTGCCGCCGCCATTGGCTGCCGCATAGCTCAGAGCCAGGTCGCGCGCCTTGCCGGTCTTGTCGGCATGGACGGCGATCAGGTGCGGCACGCCGCCGCCCTGGGTGTAGGTGTTGCGCACCGTGTGGCCGGGGGCCTTCGGGGCAACCATCCACACGTCGAGGTCTTCGCGCGGCACGACCTGGCCGTAGTGGACGTTGAAGCCGTGCGCGAAGGCCAGCGAGGCGCCCTGCTTGATGTTCGGCGCGACCTCGGCGCTGTAGACCGAGGCGATCTGCTCGTCGGGCAGCAGGATCATCACGACGTCGGCGCTCTTGACCGCATCAGCGACCTCGGCCACCTTCAGCCCGGCCTTCTCGACCTTGTTCCACGATGCGCCGCCGCGACGCAGGCCGACGGTGACCTTGACGCCGCTGTCGTTCAGGTTCTGGGCATGCGCATGGCCTTGCGAGCCGTAGCCGATGATCGCCACGCTCTTGCCCTTGATGAGGCTGAGGTCGGCGTCCTTGTCGTAATAGACCTTCATGGGGTTCTCTCCTGTCGAAATTCAGTAATGGAACGGGGTTCAGACGCGCAGGATGCGCTCGCCGCGACCGATCCCGCTGGTGCCGGTGCGCACGGTTTCCAGAATCGCGGTGCGGTCCACCGCCTCGATGAACGCGTCGAGCTTGGGCGCATCGCCGGTGAGCTCGATCGTGTAGGTCTTTTCGGTGACGTCGACGATGCGGCCCCGGAAGATGTCGGCCATGCGCTTCATCTCGTCGCGCTCCTTGCCGACGGCGCGCACCTTGATGAGCATCAGTTCGCGCTCGGTGTACTGACCCTCGGTCAGGTCGACCACCTTCACCACCTCGATGAGCCGGTTGAGGTGCTTCGTGATCTGCTCTATCACGTCCTCGCTACCGGTGGTGGTGATGGTCATGCGCGACAGCGACGGATCCTCGGTGGCCGCAACGGTCAGGCTCTCGATGTTGTAGCCGCGCGCCGAAAACAGCGCCACGACGCGCGACAGGGCGCCCGGCTCGTTCTCGAGCAACAGGGCAATGATGTGTTTCATGGGTAGATCGTCCTTCGCGCTCTTCAGGACTGCGGCGGTAACCGCAGCCCTTGGCCACGCGCTTCGATGAATGAGTAGTGGTTCAGACCGCGGTCGCTGCACTCGCTGCGCTCCTGGCGACGGACCGGCAAGCCCGCCGCCCTCGCGCCGCGCGTGCCCCGGCCTTACAGGTCTTCCGAGCCCAGCAGCATCTCCGAGATGCCCTTTCCGGCCTGGACCATCGGCCAGACGTTCTCGGTCGGGTCGGTACGGATGTCGAGAAAGACCGTGCGGTCCTTCAGCCGGATCGCCTCGCGCAGCGCGGGTTCCACCTCGCTCGGTTTCTCGATCTTCAGTCCGACGTGACCGTAGGCTTCGGCCAGCTTCACGAAATCGGGCAAGGCCTCCATGTAGCTGTGCGAATAGCGGCCGCCGTAATCGAGCTCCTGCCACTGCCGCACCATGCCCAGATAGCGGTTGTTCAACGAGATCACCTTGACCGGCGTCTTGTACTGCAGGCAGGTCGACAGCTCCTGGATGCACATCTGGATCGAGCCTTCGCCGGTGATGCAGAAGACATCGGAGTCCGGCTTCGCGAGCTTGATGCCCATGGCGTACGGCAGGCCCACCCCCATCGTGCCCAGGCCACCCGAGTTGATCCAGCGCCGCGGCTCGTCGAAGCGGTAGTACTGCGCCGCCCACATCTGGTGCTGTCCGACATCGGAGGTGATGTAGGTGTCGCGCTCGCGGGTCAACTCCCAGAGCTTCTCGACCACGAACTGCGGCTTGATGACCTCGTCGGAGTTCTTGTACTTCAGGCACTCGCGACCGCGCCATTCGGCGATCTGCTTCCACCAGGCCGACAGGGCCTGCGAATCCGGCTTCGCCTGCGCTTCCTTGATCTGCGAGATCAGTTCTTGCAGCACTTCCTTCACGTCGCCGACGATCGGAATGTCGACCTTCACGCGCTTGGAGATGCTCGACGGATCGATGTCGACGTGCACGATCTTGCGCTCCACCGAAGCGAAATGCTTCGGGTTGCCGATCACCCGGTCGTCGAAACGCGCGCCCACGGCCAGCAGGACGTCACAGTTCTGCATCGTCATGTTGGCTTCGTAGGTGCCGTGCATGCCCAACATGCCCAGGAAGCGCGGGTCGGTCGACGGGAAGGCGCCCAAGCCCATCAGCGTGTTGGTGCACGGATAGCCGAGCAGGTCGACCAGCTGGCGCAGTTGCGCCGAGGCATTGCCGAGGATCACGCCGCCGCCGGTGTAGATATAAGGCCGCTTTGCCTGCAGCAGCAACTGCACGGCCTTGCGGATCTGCCCGCTGTGGCCCTTCTTCGCCGGACTGTACGAGCGCATCTCGACCACGGCAGGGTACTGGAAGGGCGCGGTCTTCAGCGACACGTCCTTCGGCACGTCGACCACCACCGGGCCAGGACGGCCGGTGCGGGCGATGTGGAAGGCCTTCTTCATGGTGAGCGCCAGCTCGCGCACGTCCTTCACAAGGAAGTTGTGCTTGACGATCGGCCGGGTGATGCCGACGGTGTCGCACTCCTGGAAGGCGTCGAGGCCGATCGCTGGCGTCGGCACCTGCCCGGTGATGATCACCATCGGAATCGAGTCCATGTAGGCAGTGGCAATGCCGGTGATGGCATTCGTCACGCCCGGACCCGAGGTCACCAGCGCAACGCCCACGTCGCCGGTCGCGCGCGCATAGCCGTCGGCCGCATGGATGGCCGCCTGCTCATGGCGTACGAGCACGTGCTCTATGGTCTCCTGTTTGTACAGCGCGTCGTAGATGTACAGCACGGCGCCGCCCGGGTAGCCCCAAAGGTACTTGACACCTTCGGCCTGCAGGCAGCGAACGAGAATTTCCGAACCGTTGGGCTCGGCAGCTTGGGTGGGGTGCGGTTGGGCCGTGGCGGCCCGCTTGATTTCCGCGGCAGACATGTCCATTTCGAACCTTTGTGAATTTCTCTGACGAAAAACCATCGGTGCCCCTCTTCGCACCCTGGTGGGGTGGATGTGGGGCCTGCGCGGTCTGGCAAAGCCACCCGGGTCGGATGGTGTTGAAGACCAATGAGCGTTTTGCGAGCGCACATTATGGCATCCGCCCGGCACCAGCCCGGCGCAGGCTGCTGCATCGAGGTGCGGTGACATAATCCGCGGCCTCCCCAAAGCCACGGCAGACAGGCCGCGCCTCTTGGCTTCCGACAAAGAACTCAGCGACTTCCTCAAGAGCGTCGAAAAGCGCGCCTTCAAGCGGGCCGTTTATGCCGTTCGCGACGACGATGCTGCGCTCGACATCGTGCAGGACTCGATGATCCGCCTGGCCGAGAAATATGCCGACCGGCCGCCGGCCGAGTTGCCGCTGCTGTTCCAGCGCATCCTGTCGAACGCCATGATGGACTGGTTTCGCCGGCAGAAGGTGCGCAATGCCGTCGTGCGCAATTTCTCGGATTTCGAGCCAGCGGACGCCGACGGCGACTTCGATCTGCTCGAGACTCTGGCGGCCGCCGGTGGTGCTACCACGGTCGAAACGGCGGCCGACGGCGTGTCGCGGGCCCAGATCCTGCTCGCGATCGAGACCGAAGTCGCGCGGTTGCCGGGGCGTCAACGGGAGGCCTTCCTGCTGCGTTACTGGGAGGAACTCGATGTCGCCGAGACCGCTCAATCGATGGGCTGCTCGGAGGGCAGCGTCAAGACCCATTGCTCCCGGGCAGTGCACAGCTTGGCGCAGGCCTTGAAGGCCAGAGGGGTGCTGCCATGAATCATTTCAACGTCGTCACGGGACCAACCCGGCTGGATCACCAGTCGCTCGAAGACCGCTTTGCGCTGCGTGTGGCGGCGGCTCTCAGCACGCACGTCGACAGTCTGCCCGGCGACGTGACGGAGCGCCTTCGTTTCGCGCGCGAGCAAGCGCTGGCGCGTGCCAGACAGGCTGCGACACGCACCGCCCCGAGCACCGCTCGGCTCGGCGGAGGCGTGTTGGCCTGGGGTGGAGAGCCCGGCTGGGGCTGGCGCCTCGCGACGTTGGCGCCGTTGTTCGCGCTGGTGGCCGGCCTGGTGCTGATCCAGATCCAGCACGACGACGACCAGATCAGCGCCGCGGCCGAGGTCGATGCCGCCCTGCTGGCCGACGACCTGCCGCCGGCAGCTTACACCGATGCCGGCTTCGCCGAGTTCCTGCGCCTGCCCGGATCGGTGGGCAGCAACTGAGGATGACGGGTTTCGTGTCCCTGCGGCGGGTCGCTGCGCGGCATCCGGCGTTTGCCCGGGTCGCGGCCGGTGCGTTGCTGAGCATGCTGCTGGCGCTGGCTGCGCCACTCGCCAGTGCCGCGGGTGCTGATGCCGGTGGCCCCGGCTGGAACAGCCTCGGCCCGGCGCAACGCGAGGCACTGGCACCGCTCCAGAGCGAATGGTCATCGATCGACCCCCAGCGCAAGCAGAAATGGCTGGAGCTGGCGTCGCGCTTCGATCGCATGTCGCCCGACGAGCGCAGCCGCGTTCAGCGACGCATGTCCGACTGGGTCAATCTCAGCGCCAAGCAACGCACCGAGGCGCGCATGAACTACCAGGGTGCAAAGGACCTGAGCCCGCAGGAACGCCAGCGCCGCTGGGAGGCCTACCAGTCCCTGCCTGAAAGCCAGCGGCGCGACCTCGCCGCCCGCGCCAAGACCGGCGCCGGCAAGGTCAATGCGCGACCCATCCCGCCAGCCGCCGAGACCAAGGTCAACACCGTCCCGAACCCGCTGCTGGAGGCCCGCAAGCCGCGCGCAGTGACACCGGGGCTGACGCAGGCCAAGCCTGGGGCCACGACCAACCTGATGTCGACGCGCCCCGCGCCCCCTCTGCACCAGCAGACTGGCCTGCCGAAGGTCGCGGCGACCCCAGAGTTCGTCGACTCGACGACGCTGCTGCCGCGCCGCGGCCCTCAGGGCGCAGCGACCGAGCCGCGCCGCAAGCCCTGACACGTGCCGACCCCGAACGCGCAAGCCGGCCTCGCGCCGCCGCCCGGGGCACTGGCACCGCCACTGCGTCGCCGGCTGGCGTGCTTCCTCTACGAGGGTGTGCTGCTGTTCGGCGTGGTGTTCGTCTGTGCGCTGATCTATTCCGTGCTCACCGATCAGCGCCATGCGATGGTCGGACGCCTTGGCCTGTTGCTGACCGCCTTCGTGCTGGCGCCCGGCGTTTACTTCACGTGGTACTGGTCGGGAAGCGGCCAGACGCTACCGATGCAGACCTGGCGCATCCACCTGCAGACGGCCGACGGCCGGCGGCTCACGCGCGCACGCGCTTTGGGGCGTTATCTCACCGCCTGGATATGGTTCCTGCCGGCCCTGGCCCTGGCTTGGCTGGCCGGCTGGCATGACAGCGGCGCGCACCTGGCCGCGGTGCTCGCGACCGGGGTCGCGCTCTATGCCCTGTCATCGAAGCTGCATCCGCAGCGCCAGTTCTGGCACGACGCGCTGTGCGGCACGCGGCTCGTCGACACGCGCGGCACCCCCCTGCCCGCGCCTGAGTTTCGCAGCGGCGCCATACGCCGCAGTTACCATCGCGCGCCATGAGCAACCCCTACAAAGGCCGCACCGGCCTGGACCGCGTGATCCGTGCGGCTGGCTACTCGATGGACGGGCTGCAGATCGCCTACCGCGGCGAGAGCGCGTTCCGGCAGGAAGTCTGGGCGGCCGTGCTGCTGGTGCCCACAGCCTTCTGGCTGGGCGGCAGCTGGATCGAGGTCTCTCTGCTGGTCGGCTCGGTGCTGTTGGTGTTGATCGTCGAGCTGCTCAATTCGGGCATCGAAGCGGCGATCGACCGCGTCAGCTACGAGCTCCACGACCTGTCCAAGCGCGCGAAGGACCTCGCCAGTGCCGCCGTGCTGCTGTCGCTGCTGCTGTGCATGGGCATCTGGGTGGCTGCGCTCTGGCATCGTTTCGGCAGCTGACGCGGCGCGAACCATGACGAAGCGCTTCACGCTGTGTGTGTACTGCGGCTCGCGCCTTGGCGACGATCCGGCCCATGCCCACGCGGCCCGGGCCGTTGGCCGGGAGATCGCGCAACGCGGCTGGCAGCTGGTCTACGGTGGCGGCAACGTCGGGCTGATGGGCATCGTCGCCGACGCCGCGCTGGCGGGCGGCGCCCCGGTGATCGGCGTGATCCCGCGGTCGCTGATGGAGCGCGAGGTCGGACACTCCGGCCTCAGCGAACTGCACGTGGTCGAGACCATGCATCAGCGCAAGCAAGGCATGGCCGAACAGGCCGACGCTTTCCTGGCGCTGCCCGGCGGCATCGGCACCTTCGAGGAGTTGTTCGAGGTGTGGACCTGGCGGCAGCTCGGCTACCACGACCAGCCGATCGGGCTGCTCAATGTCGGCGGCTACTACAACGCTCTGGTCGCGTTCATGCAGCAGACGGTAGACGCCGGCTTCGTCTCGGATGGCACGCGCGCGATGCTGGAGATCGGTGACGAGCCGTCAGCCCTGCTCGATCGGCTCGCGGCCCAAGCCGCGCTAAGCGGCGGCCGCGACGACTACAGCCGAACCTGAGCTTCCGTTCGGTCAGACCGCCGCTTCGTCCGTTTCGCCGGTGCGGATGCGAACGACCTGCTCGACCGAGCTGACGAAGATCTTGCCGTCACCGATCTTGCCGGTCTTGGCCGCCTTGACGATGGCTTCCAGGCAACGATCGACGTCGACGTCCTTCACCACCACCTCGAGCTTCACCTTCGGCAGGAAGTCGACCACGTACTCGGCACCACGGTACAGCTCGGTGTGGCCCTTTTGGCGGCCGAAGCCCTTGACCTCGGTCACGGTCAGACCGGACACACCCACCTCGGCAAGCGCCTCGCGCACTTCCTCGAGCTTGAAGGGCTTGATGACGGCGGTGATCTGTTTCATGGCGCGCTCCGGTGAAAGGTGACTGACCAGAATTTAAGCACGGAATTTCGAGGTGATGGGATAGCGCCAGTCCTTGCCGAACGAGCGGTGCGTGATGCGAATCCCCACCGGTGCCTGCCGTCGCTTGTACTCGTTGATCTTGATCAGCCGCGTCACGCGCTCCACATCGGTGCGTGCGTAACCCGCAGCGACGATCTCCTCGACGCCCTGATCGTCTTCCATGTAGCGCGCCAGGATCGCGTCGAGCACGTCGTAGGGCGGCAGGCTGTCCTGGTCGGTCTGGTCCGGCCGCAGTTCCGCAGACGGTGGCCGCGTGATGATGCGTTCGGGTATCACCGGCGCGGCACCCTGCGCATTGCGCCAGGCCGCGAGGCGGTAGACCAGGGTCTTGGCCACGTCCTTGATCACCGCGAAGCCGCCCGCCATGTCGCCGTAGAGCGTGCAGTAGCCGGTCGCCATCTCGCTCTTGTTGCCGGTGGTCAGCACGATGCGACCCGACTTGTTCGACAGGGCCATCAGCAGCGTGCCACGGATGCGCGCCTGGATGTTCTCCTCGGTCGCATCCTCGGCCAGGCCGGCGAACTCCAGCGCCAGGGCTGACTTGAAGGACTCGAACATCGGCACGATCGAGATCTCGTCGTACTGCACGCCCAGGCGTCGCGCCATGTCGCGAGCGTCAATCCACGAGATGTCCGCGGTATACGGCGAAGGCATCATCACCGCCCTCACCCGATCGGCCCCCAAGGCATCGACCGCGACCGCCAGCACCAGCGCCGAATCGATGCCGCCGCTCAGGCCGATGATGGCGCCGGGGAAGCCGTTCTTGCCGAGATAGTCGCGCACGCCGGTCACCAGTGCTGCCCACGCCTGCGATTCCAGCGAAGGCGCCGGCGCCAGCGGGCCGCTGACGGCGCCGTCGGCGTTCACCTGAACCGCAAGCACCTCCTCCACGAAGCTGGCGGCGCGCGCCCGCACAGCGCCCTGTGCGTCGACTGCGAACGAGGCCCCGTCGAACACCACCTCGTCCTGTCCGCCGACCAGGTGTGAGTACAGCAATGGCAGGCCGCTCTCCACGGCGCGCCGCGCCATGCGTTCCTCGCGCTCCTCGGCCTTGCCGAGGTGGAAGGGCGAGGCATTGATCACCGCCAGCACCTGGGCGCCCGCCGCCTTCGCCGCCGCCGCCGGCTCGTCGAACCAGGCGTCCTCGCAGATCAGCAGCCCGACGCGCAACCCGCCTGTCTCCACCACCAGCGGGCCGAAGCCGGCATCGCGGCCCGACACGAAGTAGCGGCGCTCGTCGAACACCTGGTAGTTGGGCAGTTCCCGCTTCGCATAGGTGGCCATGACACGCCCGCCGGCCAGCACCGACGCCGCATTGACCCGCCGCTGCACCGCCAGCGAGCGCGTGCGAAGATCGCCGAGTGCATCGATGGCCTGCGGGTGGCCGACCACCACCTGCAGGTCCGGCAGATCGGCCAGCGACGCCGCGCAAGCGGCCAGCGCTTCGTCGCAGGCACGCATGAAGGCCGGTCGCAGCAGCAGGTCTTCCGGCGGATAACCGGTCAGCGACAGTTCCGGCGTAATCACCAGTCGCGCGCCCTGTGCGTAGGCCTGGCGGGACCACTGGGCGATGCGTTGCGCGTTGCCTGCGAGGTCGCCGACGGTGGCGTTGAACTGGACGAGGGCGATCGAGGCAGACACGGTGGCAGGCATGGATCAGGAAGAAGACGCGTTGTCGATCGATGGTACCCGCGACCCCGAGGCGTGGGCGGTCCAGGTGCACGCCGATCCGGCCCTCATCGACGCCCAGGCCTGGGACGCGCTGGTCGACGCCAGCCCGGCGCCGACGCCCTTCATGCGCCATGCCTATCTGTGCGCGCTTCACGCGTCGGCCAGCGCCGTTTCGGGTACCGGGTGGGCACCGCAGTTCCTGGTGATCGAGCGTGACGAGGTGCTGGTGGCGGCCTGCCCGCTCTACCTCAAGAACCACTCCTACGGCGAGTACGTGTTCGACTGGGCCTGGGCGCAGGCCTATGAGGAGGCCGGACTGCGCTACTACCCGAAGCTGCTGTCGGCGGTGCCGTTCACCCCGGTGCCAGGCTCGCGCCTGCTGGCACGCGACCCGGCCGCGCGCAGCGTGCTGCTGCGCGCGATGGAGAGCTTCGCCCGACAACACGGCCTGTCATCGGCGCACGTGCTCTTTCTGGACGAGGCCGACCGCAGCGCCGCTGAGGCGGCCGGCTGGATGCTGCGCAGCACGGTGCAATTCCACTGGACCAACCGGGCTCCCGCGGCCTATGCCGACTTCGCCGATTTCCTCGCCAGCCTGCAGCGCGACAAGCGCAAGAAGATCCAGCAGGAGCGCCGCTACGTGCGCGAGGCCGGCGTCGAGTTCGAAACCCGCGTCGGCACGCAGATCCGGGCCGCCGACTGGGACTTCTTCTACCGCTGCTATCGCAACACCTACCGTGAGCACCGCTCGACGCCCTACCTGACGCGCGACTTCTTCGCCCACATGGCCGAGTCCCTGCCGCAGCACTGGCTGCTGTTCACCGCCCGGCGCGAGGGTGAGCCGATCGCCGCATCGCTGATCGCCCTCGACCCCGAACGCGGCCACGCCTATGGCCGCTACTGGGGCGCGCTCGCTCCGGTGAGTTGCCTGCACTTCGAGGCCTGCTACTACCAGCCGCTGCAGTGGTGCATCGAGAACGGCTACCGTCGCTTCGAGGGCGGCGCGCAGGGCGAGCACAAGATGGCTCGCGGGCTGATGCCGGTGCGCACGCATTCCGCGCACTGGCTCAGCGATGCGCGCTTTGCCGATGCCGTGGCGCGCTATCTGGCGCGCGAAGGCGCCGGCATCGAGGCCTACGTCGACGAGCTCGACGAGCGCAACCCATTCAAGCGATAGGGCCTCTTGCGCGACCGAAGGGCGCCGGGCCTCACGGCGCCTTGCCCAGACGCTCGAGCGCACGTCCCAGCGCCGCCACGGCGTCACCGATCTCGCGTGCTCCGATCACCAACGGCGGCGCGAAGCGCACCACCGTGCCATGGGTGTCCTTGCTCAGCACGCCTTCCTGCAACAGTCCCTCGCACACGGTGCGGGCCGAGGCGAAGCCGGATCGATCTCCACGCCGACCAGCAGCCCCTTGCCGCGGACGTCGCGGATCGCGGGATGCCGCAGCGCGTGCAGACGCTCGAGCAGCACGGCGCCCTGCTCGGCCGCCCGCTCGGACAGCTTCTCCTCCACCAGCACCTGCAACGCCGTGTCGCCCACGGCCGCCGCCAGCGGATTGCCGCCGAAGGTGGAACCGTGGTCGCCGGGCGTGAATACCGCCATCACCTCCTCGCGCGCCAGGAAGGCGCTGACCGGCAGGAGCCCGCCACCCAGCGCCTTGCCCAGCGTGAGGCCGTCGGGACGCACGCCCTCGTGGTCACAGGCGAGCACCCGCCCGGTGCGACCCAGGCCGGTCTGCACCTCGTCGCAGATCATCAGGATGCCGCGGCGCGTGCAGATCTCGCGCACCGCCTTCAGGTAGCCGACCGGCGGCGCGACGATGCCGGCCTCACCCTGCACCGGCTCGACCAGGAAGGCGCAGGTGTCCTCGGTGATGGCCGCTTCCAGTGCCGCCGCATCGCCGTAGGGCACGGTCACGAAGCCGGGCGCGAACGGCCCGAAGCCGCTGCGGTATTGAGCCTCGCTCGAGAAGCCCACGATGGTCGTCGTGCGTCCGGCGAAGTTGTTGGCCGCGACGATGATCTGCGCGTGGCCCTCGGCGATGCCCTTGACCGTGTAGCCCCACTTGCGGGCCGCCTTCAGCGCCGTCTCCACGGCTTCGGCGCCGGTGTTCATCGGCAGCGCCCGGTCCATGCCGGTCAGGCGGCACAGGCGTTCGAGGAAGGGGCCGAGGCGGTCGGTGTGGAAGGCGCGCGAGGTCACGGCCAGTTGCCGAGCCTGCGCGACCAGCGCCTCCACCAGCCGCGGGTGACCGTGACCGAAGCTGACGGCCGAATAGGCCGACATCATGTCGAGATAGCGCCGGCCATCCTGACCCCACAGGTAGACGCCCTCGCCGCGCGTCAGCACGACCGGCAAGGGGGCGTAGTTCGCGGCACCGAAATGCTCTTCCAGCGCGATGGGGCTGGCCGACAAGGGGAAGCCGGGGTGAATCGTCATGGCGATCTCCTGAACGCGGGGGTCGCTTCCCCCAGCTCTTCACTGTAGAGATGGCCGAACGCAAGGTGCGTTCAATTCGTTGTGCATTCTCATCTTTTGGCGCATGCTTCGTGTATGAAAAACGGGACATGAGCACATTGGATACGCTTGACCGCCGTTTGCTGGCCGAACTTCAGGCCCGCGGCCGCGCCTCGAACGTCGAGTTGTCCGCGGCGGTCCACCTGTCGGCGCCGCAGTGCTTCCGGCGCGTCAGGTCGCTCGAGGAGCGTGGCGTGATCCGCGGTTATGCGGCGCACGTCGATCGCGAGGCGCTGGGGCTGGGCGTGATGGCCTACGTCAGCGTGGACATCGCCGCCGAGCAGTTCGGGCATGTGCGCGAGTTCGAGCAGACGATCCGCGACTTCCCGCAGATCCTGGAATGCCACACCGTCTCGGGTGACTCGGACTACCTGCTCAAGGTGGTGGCGCGCGACCTGAAGTCGCTCAGCCAGTTCCTGACCGACCGACTGATGCAGATCTCCGGCGTCGCCAACGTGCGCTCGATGATCTGCATGGAAGAAATCAAGCCGCCCTCGCCGCTGCCAACGACGACCGAATGAGACGGGCGTCCCACGCGCGGTCGAGCGCCGGGCCGCCAGCCGACCGCACACCCGCTCGGCGGGTAGCGCCAGTAACCCGGCGCCGGGTGCCCACACTACTCCTTGAAGTCGCCGCCGAAGCCGTAGACGAAGGCCTCGGGCCGGATGTACTTGCGCAGCGCCGCGTTCACCTGCTCCAGGGTCGCCGCGGCGATCGCGTCGTCGACCTGCTGCGAGATCGCGAAGGTTCGGTCGAGCCGCAGGTTGCTGGCCAGCCCGGCCGCCAGCCGCGCGTCCTGCGCGCGTGACAGGCGGCGCGCACTGATCAGTCCCCGCTGCGCCTCCTGCAGCTCGGTTGCAGTGAAGCCTTCCTGCAGGGCACGCGCCACCTCTTCCCGGAACGCCGCCTCGACCTTGGGGCGGTTCTGAGGCGCGAAGATGGCCTGCGCCTGCCACGGCGAATTTCGCTCGTCCTGGTTCCACGCCAGGTAGCTGTAGACGCCGTAGGACAGGCCCTCCTTCTCGCGGATGCGCACCCACAGCCTCGAGCTGCCGCCGCCGCCCAGCAGGTGGTTGGCGAGCGTGAGCGGTGCGTAGTCCGGATCGCTGTCCATCAACGGCACCGGCAGGAACACCGCCATGTGGGCGTTCTGCTTGTCGGGCGTCGGCAGCACCAGGCGGGCCGGTGCCACCGGCGCCAGCGGATCGGACACCCGCGCGTAGGGTTCACTGCTCTTCCAGTCGCCGAAGGCCACCTCGAGCGCCTGCCTCACCGCCGGCACATCGAGGTCGCCGCTCGCGCCGAACTCGGCATGCGAGGCGCCGTAGAAGCGACGATGGAAGGCACGCAACTGGTCCGGCGTGGCCGCGCGGATGTCGGCCACCAATTCGTCGAAGCTCTTCGCATGGCGCACGTCGCTGCGTGGGTACCGGTTCACATGGCGGTCGATCGCGTTGGCCACCACCGCCTCGGGTTCCTTGCGCTGCTGCTCCACGCCCGTCAGCGCCTGACTGCGCTGCTCCTCCAGCACCGCAGGCGGGAAGGAAGGCTCGCGGAGCAGTTCGCCGACCAGCGCGATCACGGCTGGCAGGTTCTCGCGCTTGGTGGCGATCGTCGCGCTCACGCTGCCGGTGCCGCTGGAAAAGGCCACCTCGGCCTGCAGCGCGTCGAGTCGGTCGCGGATCTGCTGGCGCGAGAGCTTCGCCGTGCCCTCGTCGAGCATCGCGGCCGTCAATGCAGGCACCTCACCCTGATCGGCCAGGCTTTTCTCGTCGCCGAAGTGCAGAGAGAGCACCGCATTCACCGCCCCGCCGCGGGTCGGCTTGGGCAGCAGCGCGACCTTCATGCCGCTGGCCAGCGCGAAACGCTGCGTCTGCGCGTCGATGTTGGCCGGGGTGGTGTCGAACGCGGCCACCGCGGTGGCGCCCGCCTGCGGCTTGAAGTCCTTGAATTGCGCCGCCACGTCCACAGCCTTCGGCGCCGGCGCGCGCTGCGGCTTGTCAGTGGGGACATAGGTCGCGAGCGTGCGGTTTGACGGCAGTAGCCGCTCGACGGCGACGCGCTGCACGTCCTCCAGCGTGGTCGCCTTGACGCGGTCGCGGATCAGGAAGAACAGGCGCCAGTCGCCCTGCGCGACCGACTCCGACAGCGAAACGCCCACCGTCTCCGGGTTCGTGAACGCCAGGTCCCAGCCCTTGAGCCACTTGGCGCGCGCGCGCTCCAGTTCCTCGGCCGTGACCGGCTCGGCCGCGACCGACTCCAGCACCGCGATCAGCTCGCTGCGCGCACGCTCGACGTCCTGCCCCGGCGCGAGCTGCGCCACGAACAGCGCCGCGCCGGGATCATGCAGGCCGAACGGCTCCGCCCCCACGCTTGCGGCCAGTTGCTTCTCGACCAGTCGCTTGTGCAGCCGCCCTGAAGGCGCATCGCCCAGCACCAGCGCGAGCAGTTCGATGGCGGCGAACTCGGGATCCGGCGCAGCCGGCACGTGATAACCGGCGTACAGCAGCGGCGCCCCGCCAACGCGGCGCAGCGTCAGGGCGCGCTCACCGTCCTGGGCCGCGTCGATGGTGTAGAGCGTGGGCAGCACGCGTCGAGGCTTCGGGATCTTGCCGAAGTACTGCTGCACCCAGGCCAGCACCCGGGCCGTGTCGAACTGACCGCTGACGACCAGCGTGGCGTTGTCGGGCTGGTAATACTGACGGTAGAAGGCCTGCAACCGCGCGATGTCGACGTTCTCGACATCACTGCGCGCGCCGATCGTGTCCTTGCCGTAGTTGTGCCAGTCGTACATCGCGGCCAGCGTCTTCTGGTACAGGATGCGGCCGGGGTTGTTCTCGCCCATCTCCATCTCGTTGCGCACCACCGTCATCTCGGAATCGAGATCCTTGCGCGCGATGAAGCTGTGGACCATGGCATCCGCGTGCCACGACAGGAACCACCGCAGGTTGTCGTCGTTCGCCGCAAAGCTGGCGAAGTAGTTGGTGCGATCGAACCAGGTGCTGCCGTTGGCGCGCAGCCCGCGCTTGGTGAACTCGCCCCAGACGTTGCGGGTGGTCGGCGTGCCCTTGAACATCAGGTGTTCGAGCAGGTGCGCCATGCCCGTCTCGCCGTAGTTCTCGTGGCGCGAACCGACGTGGTAGGTCAGGTTGACCGTCGTCGTGGGCTTGGACGCATCGGGCACCAGCAGCACCTGCAGCCCATTGGTCAGCCGGTACTCGGTGATGCCCTCGACCTGGGTCACTGCGGTCACCCCGCGTGGCAAGGCTGGTGAGGCGACGGAGCCGGAAGGTGGGATTGGCTTGCTGGCGGCCGCCACAACCGGCGACACCTGCATCACGACCAGCGCGAGCGCGCCGGCGACCAAGTACTTCGAGAACATGCTGCGGGCCTCGCAACCACCGAGGCGGTGTGATGGAGGCCCGCAGTGTAGCCAGCCGGTTTGGGGCCTCGCCGCCTCGGGGGCATACCCGAGCGCGGCGCTGGCGACGCCAGCCGATCGTCAGTCAGGCCGCCTGGGCCTTGAGGTAATTCTCCATGCCGGAGCGCACTTCAGCCTGCGCGCTTTCGGGGCCTTCCCAGCCCTGAACCTTGACCCACTTGCCGGCCTCGAGGTCCTTGTAGTGTTCGAAAAAGTGCTGGATCGCCTTCAGGCGCATCTGGTTGATGTCCTCCGGCTTCTTCCAGTGGTCATAGATCGGCAGGATCTTGGTGGTGGGCACGGCCAGCACCTTGGCGTCTCCGCCCGCCTCGTCTTCCATCTTCAGCACGCCGATGGCCCGGCAGGTCACCACCACGCCCGGGGTCAGCGCGAACGGCGTGATCACCAGCACGTCGACCGGGTCCCCGTCGTCGGACAGCGTCTGCGGCACGTAGCCGTAGTTGCAGGGGTAGTGCATCGCGGTCGTCATGAAGCGATCGACAAACAGGGCGCCGCTTTCCTTGTCGACCTCGTACTTGATCGGGTCGGCGTTCATCGGAATCTCGATGATCACGTTGAACTGTTCGGGCGCCTTGGCGCCGGGGGTCACTTTGTCCAGACTCATGGGTCCTGTCTCCGGAATCGCGGGGAAACCCGAATTCTAAGCAGCGGCCTGTCGCGGGCCTGACCACGGCCCGGCCCCACCGTGGCGAACCGCACGGGCCAATTCCATTGCGACTTCGAGGGGCTTCCCTTAGCATGCGCCGGCAACCCGACCGGGATGCCACACGCGTGGTGTCGACAGTGAAGAGTCGCGGTGCAAGCCCTTTCACCGAGGTCCTCTAACGAGGAAGGAGACTCTTTCCATGTCCAGTTCCCTGGCGCTCACCTTTGCGCTGCTTTGCGGTTTCGCGGCCGTCGTCTACGGTTTTGTCCAGCGAAGCTGGATCCTCAAACAGGACGCGGGCAACGCCCGCATGCAGGAGATCGCGGCGGCCATCCAGCAGGGTGCGGCCGCCTACCTCGCGCGGCAATACCGCACCATCGCCCTGGTCGGCGTCATCCTCACCGTGCTGATCGGCATCTTCATCGGACTGCCGACCGCGGTGGCCTTCGTGATCGGCGCGGTGTTGTCGGGAGCCTGCGGCTTCATCGGCATGAACGTGTCAGTCAAGGCCAACGTGCGCACCGCACAGGCGGCCACGCGCGGCATGAAGGAGGCGCTCGATGTGGCCTTCAAGGGCGGCGCCATCACCGGCATGCTGGTGGTCGGCCTCGGGCTGCTGGGCGTGGGCATCGTGTTCTGGTTCCTGACCAGCAACGGCCAGCTCACACCGACCAGCGGCCTGGCACCGGCACTGAAGCCGCTGCTTGGCTTCGCGTTCGGCTCCAGCCTGATCTCGATCTTCGCGAGACTGGGCGGCGGCATCTTCACCAAGGGCGCCGATGTCGGCGCCGATCTGGTGGGCAAGGTCGAGGCCGGCATTCCGGAAGACGACCCGCGCAACCCGGCGGTGATCGCCGACAACGTGGGCGACAACGTCGGTGACTGCGCGGGCATGGCGGCCGATCTGTTCGAGACCTACGCGGTCACGCTGATCGCGACCATGGTGCTGGGCGCGCTGATGGTCACCGCGGCGCCGATGCAGGCAGCACTCTACCCGCTGGCGCTGGGCGGCTTCTCGATCATCGCGTCGATCATCGGCTGCAGCGCTGTCAAGGCCACGCCGGGCATGAAGAACGTGATGCCTGCGCTCTACAAGGGCCTGATCGTCGCGGGCGTGATCTCGCTGGTGGGCTTCTTCTTCATCACCAAGTGGGTGATGCCTGACAACGCGATCTACGAGAGCGGCACCCAATGGCGCCTGTTCGGTGCGGCGGTCATCGGCCTCGTGCTGACGGCCCTGCTGGTGTGGATCACCGAGTACTACACCGGCACCGACTACGCGCCGGTGAAGCACGTGGCGCAGGCCTCGACCACCGGCCACGGCACCAACGTGATCGCCGGCCTGGGCGTGTCGATGCGCTCGACGGCCTGGCCGGTCGTGTTCGTCTGCGGTGCCATCCTGGCGTCCTACCAGCTCGGTGGCCTGTACGGCATCGCGGTGGCGGCCACCTCGATGCTGAGCCTGGCCGGCATCGTGGTCGCGCTCGACGCCTACGGTCCGATCACCGACAACGCTGGTGGCATCGCCGAGATGGCCGAGCTGCCGTCGAGCGTGCGCGACATCACCGACCCGCTGGACGCCGTCGGCAACACGACCAAGGCGGTGACCAAGGCTACGCCATCGGCTCGGCCGGCCTCGCCGCGCTGGTGCTGTTCGCCGACTACACCCACACACTCGAGGCCGCCGGCAAGCTGGTGAGCTTCGACCTCAGCAACCCGTCGGTGATCGTCGGCCTCTTCATCGGTGGCCTGATCCCCTACCTGTTCGGTGCGATGGCGATGGAGGCCGTGGGGCGTGCCGCCGGTTCCGTGGTGGTCGAGGTGCGGCGCCAGTTCCAGGATGGCCAGATCATGGCCGGCAAGCGCAAGCCCGACTACAGCGCAGCGGTCGACATGCTGACGTCGGCGGCGATCAAGGAAATGATCATCCCCAGCCTGCTGCCGGTGGTGGTGCCCATCGTCGTGGGCCTGCTGCTCGGCCCGGCGGCGCTCGGCGGCCTGCTAATGGGCACCATCGTCACGGGCCTGTTCGTCGCGATCTCGATGTGCACCGGCGGTGGCGCCTGGGACAACGCCAAGAAGTACATCGAGGAAGGTCACTTCGGCGGCAAGGGCAGCGACGCCCACAAGGCGGCCGTCACCGGCGATACGGTGGGTGATCCCTACAAGGACACGGCCGGCCCCGCTGTCAACCCGCTGATCAAGATCATCAACATCGTGGCGCTGCTGATCGTGCCGCTGCTGCCGGCTGCCAGCGGTGGTGCGGGGGCGCATGCGCCGGCCGCCCCCGCGGCGGCGGTCGAGAGCACCGCGCCAGTGCCGCCACGCCGGCGCCCACCGCCGACGGCGCCAGCATCAAGGTCGAGAACGGCGTGGTGAAGTTCTACTTCGCCAGCGCCTCATCGTCCTGGCGGGTGGCGCGGCCGAGGCACTGGCCGACGTGGTAAAGGGCGTCGCGGCGGGCAAGAAGGCCGTGATCAGCGGCTACCACGACGCCACCGGGGACCCGGACAAGAACGTCGAGCTCGCCAAGCAGCGTGCCCTCGCGGTGCGCGATGCCCTGAAGGCGGCAGGCGTGGCCGAGGACAAGATCGAGCTGAAGAAGCCCGAACAGCTCAATGCCGGCGACGCGGCCGAGGCCCGGCGCGTCGAGGTGAAGCTCGAGTAACCCGCCCGCGGGATCAACGAGGGCCCGCCTCGGCGGGCCCTTTTTTTGGGAACAACGCGGAATGGTCCGGACGGGCAACGCCGGGCGTGGGAGAGAGGCAGCCGCCATCAACTCCAGGGTGGTTTCGGCGAAAACTTCTCGGTCAGGTACTCCAGCAGCACCCTCACCTTCGCCGGCAAGTGCCTGCGGTGAGGATAGACCGCGTAGATCAACTGCTTTTCGATGTGGTAATTCGTCAGCAGCGGCTCCAGGCGTCCCGCCGCAATATCCTTGGCCACCATGAACGCGGACAGTCGGACGATACCTCCGCCCAGCCGTGCGTATTCATGCAGCACATCGACGTTGTCGGTCACGAAATGCCCCTGGACATTGACCAGCTCCGGTCCCGTGGCGCCGCTGAAATGCCACTGATTGAAAACATCGCTGGTGGACAGGCGAAGGCAATCGTGATCCAACAGATCCGATGGCCGGGTCGGTCGTCCTCTGGCGTTCAGATACTGGGGGCTGGCACAAACCAGACGCTGGCTCTCACCCAGCTTGCGGCCGACAAGGCTCGTATCCCGTAACTCGCCCAGTCGGATCGCCAGATCCACGCCCTCGTCGATCAGGTCCACCGCCTGCCCGGTGATCTGGAGTTCCAGCGTCAAACGCGGATAGCGCCCCTGAAACTCAGCCATGAACTCCAGCAGCTGGTGCTTGGCGAAGCCCTGAGTGCTGTTGATGCGCAGGGTTCCGGTCGGCTCACGCACGAAGCTGGTCAGCGAATCTTCGGCGCTCTCTATGTCGGTCAGGATCTCCAGGCATCGCTTGAAATAGCGCTCACCTCCCTCGGTCAGGCTGAGGCTGCGCGTGGTGCGGTTGATCAGACGCACGCCCAGCCTGGATTCCAAACGCGATAGCAGCTTGCTGATCGCCGATGGCGACAGATTCAGCTGGCGTCCCGCAGCGGAAAAGCTGCCGCGCTTGACCGACTCCACGAATACCTGCATTTCGGTCCACTTGTCCAAATCACCTCCTGATTTGTGAACCCTATTCACAGAACATTTTCCACTTGTGATGATTATCACCAGGCGGCCGGGAAGATAGCCTTGCGAATCGTCGATTTCAGCGACCAGTCACCTGACCACCGCAATCGCCACGGGAGTTTCCATGCTCGAGCTGTACACGCACCCGATGTCACCCTGTGCCCAGAAAGTTCGCATCGTCCTGGCCGAAAAGAAGCTGGAGTGGATCAAGCACCATGTCGATCTTTCGCAGAAGGAAAACCTGCGACCGGAGTACCTGAAACTCAATCCATTGGGCGTCGTGCCCACCCTGGTCCACGACGGTCGCCCGGTGATTGAATCGAGCGTGATCTGCGAGTATCTGGACGACGCGTATCCCGTTATCCGCCTCAAACCCAGCTCGGCTTACGCGCTGGCGAACATGCGCCTGTGGATGAAGCATGTGGACAACAAGCTGCACCCGTCCTGCGGCGCCTTGCAGTGGCCGCTGGTGATGCGGCCGGCATTGATGGAGAAAGGCGAGGAGGAGCGTGAGGCACTGCTGGCGCGGATCCCCGAAAAGCCACGCCGCGAACGGCAGAGACGCCTGGTCAAGTTCGGACTCGAGGCTCCGGATGTCGTCGACGCCGTCCATGTCTACCGCCGGACGATCCTCGATATGGAAGCGGCGCTCGCCCAGCACCACTGGATGGTTGGTGACGTCTTCAGCCTCGCCGACGTGTGCCTGGCGCCCTACTTCCAGACCGTCCTGCAGTTCGGCTGGACCGCGATGTACGACGATTGCCCGCGCGTGGCCGATTGGTTTTCGCGCTGCCGCGAGCGCGAATCCTATGAAGGTTCCGTGACGCGCGATTTCGCACCCGAAGTCCAGGTCGACCTGCTGACCAAGGGGGAATCGGCCTGGCGGACGATCCGCACGCACCTGGCCTCGTTCGACGGCTCGGGCGCGATTGCGTGAAGTCCTACGATTTCGACCTGTTCGTCATCGGGGCCGGCTCTGGTGGCGTGCGGACGGCGCGCATGGCGAGCGAACGGGGGCTGCGCGTCGCAATTGCCGAGGTGTCGCGTCTGGGGGGACCTGCGTGAACGTCGGCTGCATCCCGAAGAAGCTCTTCGTCTATGCCGCACAGTTCACCGAGGCGTTCCAGCAGGCACGCGGCTACGGGTGGCGCGTGCCAGAAGCCGCGTTCAATTGGTCGACCTTGCGCGACAACAAGGATGCCGAGATCGAACGTCTGAACGGTGTCTACCGCGCGCTGCTGGTCGATTCCGGTTGCCAGTTGATCGAGGGGCACGCGACGATCAAGGGAGCACACACGGTCGACGTGGGTGGGCGCAGTTGGAGCACCGAACGAATGGTGATTGCCACCGGAGGCTGGCCGTTCGTGCCGAACGTGCCGGGACGCGAACACGCGATCACCTCCAATGACTTTTTTTCGCTCGAACATTTCCCGAAGCGGGCGGTCATCGTCGGGGGAGGCTATATTGCCCTTGAACTCGCCAGTATCGCCGCCGGTCTCGGCGCACAGACTCGACTCGTGTATCGCGGCGCGTTGTTCCTGCGCGGCTTTGACGAGGACATACGCCGGGTCGCAGCCGAGGAGATGATGAGGCGGGGCGTCTTCTTGAACTTCGGCTGCGAAATCAGCGCCATCGAAAAGCAGGCGGACGGAAGTTTGCTAGTGACGTTCAGCGATGGCCGTCGCGAATCGACGGATTGCGTCCTCTACGCGACAGGGCGACTCCCCAATGTTGCAGGGCTCGGTCTGGAAAACACGCGCATCCGGCAGCAGGCCCATGGCGCCATCGTCGTCAACGAACACCTGCAGACTGACGAGCCCTCGATCTATGCGATCGGCGACGCGGTCGGACGCACGCAATTGACGCCCGTTGCCCTGGCCGAAGGAATGCAATTGGTCCGACATCTCCTAGGCGACGAAGGTCCGCAGGTGGACTATGAAATGGTCCCGAGCGCCGTGTTCAGCCTACCGGCCATTGCGACCGTCGGACTGACCGAAGCGCAGGCGCGGCTCCGTTATGAAGACGTGGTGGTCTACACGTCCAGTTTTCGCGCCCTCAAGCAGACCCTCGCCGGAGGCAACGAGCGAACTTTCGCGAAGCTTCTGGTGGACCATGCCAGCGACCGTGTCGTCGGTGTCCACATGGTGGGAGCCGACGCTGCCGAAATCATTCAGGGCATGGCCATCGCCTTGCGAGCCGGGGCGACCAAGCGGGTGTTCGATACGACACTCGGCGTTCATCCGACCTCGGCGGAAGAGTTCGTCACCCTGCGCAAACCGAGCCATGAACCCTTCATCACGACAGGCCCCTAAGGCGATGACCCCTTCTGCACCAACCTCGGATCAGTTCCTCGACGATTGTTCTGCACGACTCTGGGCGGCCGAGGTCGCCTGTACGCCGACGGCGCTGTTGAGCTCGTCCCACCCCGAACTCGACGTGAGCGACGCGTACGCGATACAGGCCGCGACGTTGCGCCGCCGCGGCATGCCGGCCGTCGGCTTCAAGCTCGGCTACACGAGTGCGGCGATGCGCGCCCAGATGAACATCGACCAGCCGAACTTCGGCGTGCTGACCGAAGCACACCGCCTCGGCGTCGACGGCCACACGATCGACCGCGGGCGCCTGATCCATCCGCGCGTCGAGCCCGAGATCGCCCTGAGGCTGGGGCGTGAACTCGCCGGCGCGGGGCATGACCGGGCGAGCGTCTCCCGGCACCTCGATGCGGTGATGCCGGCGCTGGAGGTGGTGGACACACGCTATCCGGATTACCGCTTCACGCTCGTCGACAACATCGCCGACAACAGCTCCAGCGCCGGTTTCGTGACGGGCCCGGCCCTCCCCTGGCAGGAGGGCTTCGACCTCGGCGCCGTCGAGGTCGAGCTGCGGATCGATGGGCAGACGGTGGATCGCGGCCGCGGTGCCGACGCGATGGGCGACCCGTTGCTCGCGCTGGCCTGGCTGGCTGGATTCCTGGCCGAGCGCGGGCTGGCCGTGCCGGCCGGCGCGGTGGTGCTGACCGGCGGGCTCACGC
>NZ_AZSN01000032.1:0-35043 GCF_000576225.1 Methylibium sp. T29-B
GCCTGCGCCAGCGCCTGGCCCAGGCCAGCGGCCAGGTCGCCTCGCAACGCGACACGCTGGCGCGCGCCACCGCGGCCCTCGACCGCGCGATCGAGGTGCTGATCCCGCGCGAAGCAGCCGTCTACAACGCACGCGGCGCAGCAGCGCTGGCCGCGCACAGCGGGGTGGTGAAGGCCTGAGGCCCGGCGAACCCCAGGCTTCTTCCTCGCGGCGCTCTCAGGAGCGCCGTTCGCATTCAGGGCGGCATTCGGCCCGCGACCGGAAAAGCACGGTCCCTGCCCCGCTTATCTCGCTCAAGTTTTCGCGGCCTCCCGGAAGAATCCTCCTTCAGGACTCTTCCGAGGAACCATGGCCGATCAAGGCGCCCAAGACCGCAACCTGCCCGCGTCAGAACGCAAGCTGAAGAAGGCGCGTGAAGACGGGCAGGTGCCGCGCTCGCGCGACCTCGGTCACTTCGCGGCCGTGGCGGCCGGCATCGCCCTGCTGGCGGCGATGGCTCCCACCGCCACCGGCTGGATGACGCGGCTGCTGCAGAGCGGCCTGCGCTTCGATGCCGGCACCCTCAACGGCACCGCCAGCATGTCCGAGCGCCTGGCCGAACTGGGCGTGCAGTTCGCGTGGGCGATGCTGCCGATCGGGGCGGTGATGGTGCTGGCGGCGCTGGCGAGCAGCCTCACGGTCGGCGGCTGGAACTTCACGCTCAAGGCGATCGAGCCCAAGTTCAGCAAGCTCAACCCCCTGACCGGTCTCCCGCGCATGCTGTCGGCCGACCGCCTGGTGGACACCGTACGCAGCTGCGTGCTGGCGCTGGTGATCGGGCTGGTCGGTGCCTTCTATCTGTCGCAGAACGTCTTCCAGTTCACCAGCACGCTGACACTGCCGCTGCCCACGGCGCTGGCCCAGGCCGGCAACGACGTGCTCTACGGCTGATGTTCCTGCTGCTCGCGCTGGCCGTGTTCGCCCTGATCGACGTGCCACTGCAGCGCTTCCAGCACGCCAAGCGGCTGAAGATGAGCCACCAGGAAATGAAGCAGGAGCACAAGGAGAACGAGGGCAACGTCGAGGTCAAGGCCAAGGTCAAGGCGCGCATGCGCGAGATGGCCAACCGCCGCATGCTCGCCGCCGTGCCCAAGGCCGACCTGGTGGTGATGAACCCGACCCACTATGCGGTCGCGCTGAAGTACGAGGAAGGCCGGGGCGGTGCCCCGCGCGTGGTCGCCAAGGGCGCCGACCTGATGGCGATGCGCATCCGCGACCTCGCCAAGGACTCCAAGGTGCCGGTACTGCAGGCCCCGGTGCTGGCGCGTGCCCTGTACGCGCACGCCGAGCTCGACCGCGAGATTCCGATCGCGCTCTACACCGCGGTGGCCCAGGTGCTGGCCTATGTGTACCAGCTGCGCGCCGCGCTGGCCGGCAAGGCACCGCTGCCGGGCGAACTGCCCGAGCTGCCGGTGCCCGCCGAGCTCGACCCGCACAACAAACCGTCTTCCGCAGAAAGCGCTGAGGTCCCGGCATGAACCCGATGCTCTCCCAAGTCCAGGCCTGGCTGGTCCCAACGCCCGCATGATCCGCAGCCTGGCAGTGCCGCTGCTGGTGCTGATGGTGCTGGCGATGATGGTGCTGCCGCTGCCGCCGCTGGCGCTGGACCTGCTGTTCACCTTCAACATCGCGATCGCGCTGATGGTGATGATGGTGTCGGCCTACATGGTCAAGCCGCTGGACTTCTCGGCCTTCCCGGCGGTGATCCTGCTGACCACGCTGCTGCGGCTGTCGCTGAACGTGGCCTCGTCGCGCGTGGTGCTGATGGAAGGCCACACCGGCCCGGGCGCCGCCGGCGCGGTGATCGAGAGCTTCGGCCACTTCCTGATCGGCGGCAACTTCGCGGTCGGCATCATCGTGTTCGCGATCCTGGTGGTCATCAACTTCATCGTGGTGACCAAGGGCGCCGAGCGCATCGCCGAGGTCGGCGCGCGCTTCACCCTGGACGCGATGCCCGGCAAGCAAATGGCGATCGACGCCGACCTGAACGCCGGCCTGATCGACGAGAAGGAGGCCAAGCGCCGTCGCGCCGAGGTGGGCAACGAGGCGGAGTTCTTCGGCTCCATGGACGGTGCCAGCAAGTTCGTGCGCGGCGACGCGATCGCCGGCATGCTGATCCTGTTCATCAACATCGTGGGCGGCTTCATCATCGGCGTGGTCCAGCACGACCTCAGCGCCGGCAAGGCCGCCGACAGCTACATCCTGCTGGCCATCGGCGACGCGCTGGTGGCGCAGATCCCGGCCCTGCTGATCTCGGTGGCGGCCGCCATGGTGGTGTCGCGCGTCGGCAAGGAGCAGGACGTCGGCGAACAGATCATGGGCCAGATGTTCAAGACGCCCAAGTCGGTGGGCATCGTGGCCGGCGTGATCGGGCTGCTGGGCGTGATCCCGGGCATGCCGCACTTCGTGTTCCTGCTGATCGCGAGCGCGCTCGGCTACGTCGCATGGCTGATGCACCAGCGCGAGCAGCGCGCCAAGCTGGCGCCCCCCAGGCCGGCCGCCGCGGCCGGCCCGGCCCCCGACGCGAGGCCAGCTGGGACGACCTGCAGCCGGTCGACACGCTGGGCCTGGAAGTGGGCTACCGCCTCATCGCGCTGGTGGACAAGGAACGCCAGGGCGACCTGATGACGCGCATCAAGGGCGTGCGCCGCAAGTTCGCGCAGGACGTGGGCTTCCTGCCGCCGTCGGTGCACATCCGCGACAACCTCGAGCTGCGCCCCAGCATGTACCGGCTCACGCTGCGCGGCGCCGTGATCGGCGAGGGAGAAGCCTTCCCCGGCATGCTGATGGCCATCAACCCCGGCCACGCCAGCACGCCGTTGATCGGTACCACCACCACCGACCCGGCCTTCGGCCTGCCCGCCACGTGGATCGAGGAGCGCCAGCGCGAAGCGGCGCAAATGGCCGGCTATACGGTCGTTGATTGCTCGACCGTGGTGGCGACCCACCTCTCACACTTGATGCAAGTGAATGCAGCGCGCCTGCTGGGCCGCGTGGAAACGCAGCAGCTGGTCGAGCATGTGACGAAGTTGGCACCCAAACTCATCGAAGACGTGGTCCCGAAGATGGTCCCCATCGCCGCCCTCCAGAAACTGCTCCAGCTGCTGCTGGAGGAAGGCGTGCACATCCGCGACATGCGCTCGGTGGTGGAAGCGCTGGCCGAGCACGTCGGCGCCAACCCCAACCTCGCCAACGACCCGCAGGAGCTGTCGCGCCGCATCCGCGTGGCACTGGCGCCTGCGATCGTGCAGCAGATCTACGGCCCGGTGCGCGAGCTCGAGGTGATCGCCATCGAGCCCGACCTCGAGCGCCTGCTGTCGCAGGCCCTGACCTCGCAGAACGGCCCGGTGCTGGACCCCAGCATGGCCGACATCCTGACCCGTTCCGCCGCCGACTCCGCCAAGCGCCAGGAGGACCTGGGCCACCCGGCCTGCCTGCTGGTGCCCGATGCGATCCGCGTGCCCATCGCCCGTTTGCTCAAGCGCGCCGCGCCGCGGCTGCGTGTGCTCTCGCACAGCGAGATCCCAGACACCCATTCGATCCGCATCGGCTCGATCATCGGCGCCGCCGCTTGATCCGCCCCCCTGACAGACCCCGACCCAGAGGCTCCGCATGAACGTCCAACGCTTCACAGGCCGTACCTCGCGCGACGCGATGACCAAGATGCGCCAGGCCCTCGGCGACGACGCGTGGTGCTGTCGACCAAGCCCTGCCCCGAAGGCATCGAGATGCTGGCGATGGCGCCGGGCGCGCTGGCCGCGGTCGAGCGCCAGGCCGCCGTGCAGCAGCAGGCCGCCGCCGCGCAGCCGGCGCCCGCCAAGCCCGCGAAGCCGGTCAAGGCCGCCAAGGGTGGCCGTTCCGCGACGGCCGACGATGTGCAGCAGGACGTGGAACAACTGTCGATGAGCACGCTGTCCTTCCAGGACTACGTGCGCGACCGCATGCTGAAGAAGCGCGAGGCCGCGTTGCGCGGCGAAGCGCTGCGCGAGGAACGCACCGAGCCGACCCTCAACGTCGCCCCGATGGCGCCGGCCCGTGCCGCCGCCCAGGCGACGCTGTACGCCCAGGATCTGGACGACGACGATGCGGTCGACGCGGCGGTCGATGCCGTGCAGCACCGGATCGCCAGCCAGCAGGCCGCCACCATGCCGGTGCTGCGCGAGCAGGTGGTCTACGGCCGCCAGACACAGTCCGCCACCGCCAGCCCGCCGATCCTGCGCGAGGCCCAGGCCGATGCCACGATGCTGAGCGAGCTGCGCTCGATGAAGGGCTGATCGAGGAGCGCTTCGGCGCGCTGGCCTTCATGGAGAAGCTGCAGCGCGAGCCCGCTCAGGCCAAGCTGACCCAGAAGCTGCTCGAGTGCGGCTTCTCGCCGGTGCTGATCCGCAAGCTGGTGGCTGGCATGACGGCCGACGTCGGCGACGAGCAGGCCTGGGCCGCCAGCGTGCTGGAGCGCAACCTGATGACCGGCGAGCGCGAGCTGCCGATCGAGGACCAGGGCGGCGTGTTCGCGATGATCGGCGCCACCGGCGTCGGCAAGACCACGTCGACCGCCAAGCTGGCCGCCGCCTTCGCCACCCGGCATGGCGCGTCCAACCTCGGCCTGATCACCCTCGACGCTACCGTCTCGGTGCCCACGAACAGCTGCGCGCCTACGGCCGCATCCTCGGCGTGCCGGTGCACACCGCCCACGACCGCACCGCGCTGGAAGACCTGCTGGAGCTGCTGTCGGCCAAGAAGATGGTGCTGATCGACACCGCCGGCGTCGCCCAGCGCGACACCCGCACGCGCGAACTGCTCGACATGCTGGCGCACCCTTCGATCAACAAGCTGCTGGTGGTCAACACCGCCGTGCAGGGCGAGACCATCGACGACGTGATGACCTCCTACCGTGCCGCCGCCTGCAAGGGCATCGTGCTGTCCAAGCTCGACGAGGCCGTGAAGCTGGCGCCGGCACTCGACGCCGTGATCCGCCACAAGCAGAAGATCGTCGCGGTGGCCAACGGCCAGCGAGTGCCCGAGGACTGGCATCGCCTGTCGGGTCAGGCCCTGGTGCACCGCGCGCTGCGCGCCACCGGCAGCCCGGCCTACAACTTCGACGCGAGCGAGATGAACCTGGTGTTCGCCACGCCGCAGATGACGGAACGCCGCCCCGTACCGGCCGGCCGCGCCTGAGCTTCCCGATCCCGACGACCCCGCTGCCGCCATGTCCACCGACCTGCCCCGCCGCGCCTGCCGCCCCGCCACCGACAGCTGGTACAACCAGCTCGACGATCTGCCGACCCACCCCGCACCGGCCGACCAGGCCCAGGGCCTGCGCCGCCTGTTCGTGAGCCGCACGATGCGCTGCATCCCGGTGGTGTCCAACCCGAAGATCGCCTTCGGCGGCGCCCTGCTGGAGCGCCTGTGCAGCGCCTACGCCGAGCAGGGTCTGCGCACGCTCGTGGTCGACGCCGGCGAGAACGCCCGCGCACCAGCCGAGCTGGCGAGCTTCGACCTCGCAGAGGGCGTGGAGACGCTGAGCCCGCACGTGAGCTACCTCGCTGCCGGCGGCCTGACGCTGCGCTTCGTGGATGCGAGCGGCTCGACCTCCGGCTTCCTCGACGCCATTTCCGAAGCCGCTCCCGACATCGATGTGCTGCTGGTGCATGCCAGCGCTGCCGAACTGGCCCGTCTGTTCGCGCGTCGCGTTCAGGAGCTGCAGGCGGCCACGGTGCGCCCCATCGTCCTGTGCGACGAGCAGCCCGACAGCGTCACGCACGCTTATGCGGCCATCAAGCTGCTGGCGACGCGCGCCGCCTTGCTGACGCACGACCTGCTGTTCAGCGCCCCGCCCGATTCGCCGCGCGCGGCCAAGGTGGCCGAACGCATGGCGCGCTGCGCCGACGACTTCCTGGGGGCCACGCTGCACGACTGGGTGGCCGTCGACCCGGCCGAGGCGCCCACCGATGGCCCGAGCCTGCGGCTGAAGCGCCTGGCACGTGAACAGCTCGCCTGCGCACTGCCGCACACCGTGAGCGACAGCGTGTTCGGCGCACTGGCCGGCGAGATCGGCGCACGCTCCGCGCTGCCGTCGCTGGGCTCGCGCCTGCCGCGGTCGCGCTGAATCCCCGATCGAAGACCGAACGAACCGCCGAACACCGCCTGGAGCCCGACATGTACACCGCCACCGGTCGCCTCGAAACGAACGCCATGATCAAGCAGTACAGCCCGCTGGTGCGTCGTCTTGCGCACCAGATGATTGCCAAGCTGCCGGCCAACGTGGAGATCGACGACCTGATCCAGGTCGGCCTGATCGGCCTCACCGACGCGATGTCGCGCTTCGACAGTGCGCAGGGCGTGCAGTTCGAGACCTTCGCCACCCAGCGCATCCGTGGCGCGATGCTCGACGAGCTGCGCGGCAGCGACTGGATGAGCCGCGGCAACCGCAAGCAGCAGCGCGAGATCGAGGTCGCGGTGCACAAGCTGCAGCAGCAGCTCGGCCGCGCGCCGGCGGAGAGCGAGATCGCCAAGCAGATGGGCCTGTCGCTCGCCGACTACCAGGAGCTGCTGGGCAAGGTGCGCGGCACGCAGCTCGTCTATCTGGAGGACATGTCCGGCGACGATGGCGACAACGATTTCCTCGACCGCCACGTGGCCGACGAGAACGAGAACCCGGTGGCCCTGCTGCAGGACCATCGCATGCGCCTGGCGCTGATCGAGGCCATCAAGACCCTGCCCGAGCGCGAGCAGTTCGTGATGGGGATGTACTACGAGCAGGACATGAACCTCAAGGAGATCGCCGCAGTGCTGGGCGTGACCGAATCGCGCGTCTGCCAGCTGCACAGCCAGTCGATCGCGCGCCTGCGCGCCAAGCTGCGCGACCACTGAACCCCAAAAAGAAGCGAGCACGAGACAACCATGCTGAGCCTGTTCAAGAAGACCCCGAGCGCGGCCGCTGCCACCGACCCGGCACCCGTCGCGGCGCCAGCTCCCGACCTGCGCCAGGCGGTGCAGAGCATCGCCCAGGCGGCCTCCCGTCTCGGCCGTGACGCGGCCGAGGTGCGCGGCCTGATCGAGGACAGCAACCAGGTCAACCAGCGCCAGGTCCAGGCACTGCAGACGCTCGGCAGCCAGCTGGGCGAGGTGCAGCGCGCGCAAGGGGCATCGGTACCACCACCACCGAGAGCCTGAAGGCCGTGGAGCGCGCACGCGCCGCGGTGGAGCAGGTGGGCACCGAGGTGGGCGGTATCGTCGACACGCTGCGCCAGGTGGCGGCCGCGGCCGGACAGATCACGCAGATCGCGCTGCAGACGCGCCTGGTGGCGTTCAACGCCTCGGTCGAGGCCGGCCGGGCCGGCGAGGCCGGACGCGGCTTCGGTGTCGTGGCCGACGCGGTGAAGGACCTGTCGGCCAAGGTCGAGGCCTCGTCGAAGCAGATCATGAGCACCGTGGCCGAGCTCGACCAGCGCGTCGGCGCGCTGGCGCGCGAGATCCAGTTGCGCGAGGGCGAGGCGCCGCAAGGCGCCTTCCACCGGGCGCTGGCCGAGGTGCAGGGCGGGGTCGGCAGCATCAGCGCCGCGGCGGTGCAGAGCCGCACGATCTGCGACGGCCTGAACGAGCAGATGGCCGCGATCGACCGCGAGATGCAGCGCTCCAGCCAGACGCTGGGCAGCGCCACGGCGCGCAGCGAAGCCTTCCTGAAGGTCAGCGAGAACATGATCGAAGTGGTGGCCGACTGCGGCATCGACACCGACGACACGCCCTACATCCGCGGTGTCCAGGAGGCGGCCTCGCAGATCAGCAAGCTGCTGGAGGACGCGCTGCGCACCAACACCATCGCCGTCGCCGACCTGTTCGACGAGAACTACCAGGCCGTGCCCGGCACCAACCCGGCCCAGCACACCACGCGCTTCGTCGCGCTGGCCGACCGGCTGTTCCCGCAGGTGCAGGAGCGCCTGCTGACGCTGAACCAGAAGGTCGTCTACTGCATCGCGGTCGACCGCAACGGCTACGTCGCCACGCACAACCGCCAGTACTGCAACCCGCAGCGCAGCAACGATCCGGTGTGGAACACCGCGAACAGCCGCTACCGCCGCATCTTCAACGACCGCACCGGCCTCGCGTCGGCGCGCAACACCCGGCCCTTCCTGCTGCAGACCTACCGGCGCGACATGGGCGGCGGCAACTTCGTGCTGATGAAGGAAGCCGCGGCACCGGTCACCGTCAACGGTCGCCACTGGGGCGGCGTGCGGCTGGCCTTCCAGTTCTGAGCCTGACCCGATCCATGCAGGACGGCGCCCCGGGGCGCCGTTTTTCATGGGCGAGCGCCAAGCCCGGACATTCGGCAGGTGCATTGCGGCCGGCGGCGCGAACGCGCACAGAATGCGCCGCATGAAGAAGTCCCCCGCACTGCTGTTCCTGCTTGCGCTGCTGACCCTGCCCTGGGCCGCTGCGGCCTACACCGAGGCGGCTCCGGCCGCCGCACCCAGCCAGTTCATCTTCGCCTGGCCGCTCGGCGAGGCGGCACTGAAGCCGCGCGGCGCCAGCACGCGCGGCGTGCCGGTCGAGCTCGACACCGCGGCCAGCGAGGCCTGGAAGCGGCTGCGCGAGCCCGGTCTCAGCGCGCGCGAGCGCGACCGCCGCGCCATCCTCGCGATGGCCGGTCCCTACCGCGTGAGCTTCGACTTCCTCGAGGTGCTGCGCTTCGATCCCGCGCTGAAGCCGGACGCGCCCTACCAGAGCTGGGGCACCGAGCAGGTGTTCGTGTCCGAGGACCGCGGCGACTTCATCGCACTGCAGCACATCCTGGTGATGCGGGTGCAGATGCAGGACGGCCAGGTCAGCGAGCCCATCGTCGTGCGGCACTGGCGGCAGGAGTGGCGCTACGAGGCCGACAGCCTGCTCGCCTACGAAGGCCGCAACACCTGGGTGCGCCGGCCGGTACCGGCCGGTGAACGCAGTGGCAGCTGGGTGCAGAGCGTGCTGCAGGTCGACGACTCGCCGCGCTACGCGGCGCGCGGGCGCTGGCAGCACGGCGACAGCTTCTCCACCTGGATCAGCGACGAGACCTGGCGCCCGCTGCCGCGGCGCGAGTTCAGCGTCCGCAGCGACTACCAGGTGCTGGTCGGCAGCAACCGCCACACCATCACGCCCGGCGGCTGGGTGCAGGAGGAGAACAACCTGAAGCTCGCGCTCGGCGATGGCGGCCGGCCACGCGCGACGCTGCCCTATCTGGCGCGCGAGTACGGCGTGGCGCGCTACGAGCGCATCACCGGCCACGACTTCAGCGCCGGCCAGACCTACTTCGAGCGCACCGAGCCGTTCTGGGCCGAGGTGCGCGCCGCCTGGCGCCGCATCGGCAGCGCCCAGCCGCGCTTCGCGCTGCGTGCGCCGGTCGACCAGGGCGGGCTGTTCGCGCCCTTCTTCGAGTACGCCGAGGGCCTGGTCGAGGGCAAGCGTTTCGACGTCGACGATGCCCGGCGCTTCATCGACCGGACGCTGGCGGAGCGCTACCTGGCCGGCCTGCCGACGCCGCCGTGACCGCCACCGCCGGGCGTGCGTGAGGCGTCCTCACTCGCCCCACGGCAGCATCAGCGTCACCAGCAGCAGCTTCTCGAACTCGGGTGCGAAGCGCTCGATGATCGCCTCGGGGTCCGGGCACAGCGTGGAGTCGGTGATCAGCCCGAACTGCACGCCGCCACCGTAGGAGAGGATGGACACGCCCATGCCGATGTCGCCCGACTGCGGTACCCAGAACATGGTCTGCCGCAGCGTGGCACCGCAGAACTTCAGCGGCTCCTTCGGGCCGGGCACGTTGGTCATGACCGCCGTCGCCTTCTTGGCGAACAGGTTCAGAAGCGCGTGCTGCACGGGCTTGACCAGCAGCCCGGCGATGGCGAGCACGCCGAACGCGAGCACCGGCTGGTAGCTGCCCTTGAGCTCGTTCATGCGGCGGCGCACCGCGTAGACACGCTGCACCGGGTTGGCGATGCCGATCGGCAGCACCAGCGGCACCAGGCCGAAGCGGTTGCCCAGCTGATGCGCCTTCTCCAGCGGCCGCAGGTTGACCGGCACCATCGCACGGATCTCCTGGCCGGTGGGGTCGTCGCCCTTTGCCTCGAGGTAGCCGCCGATCGCACCGGCGGCGCAGGCCAGCAGCACGTCGTTGATCGACGCGCCCAGTGCCTTGCCGACCGAGCGCACGTCGTCCAGCGGGATCGGCTCGCACCACGCCACGCGCTTGCTGGTGCCGGGCTTGCCCTTGAGCCGCGTCGGCGAGTCGTCGGGCATCAGCGCGAGCGCAGCGACGTCCTTGACGATCTGGGCGCCGGTGAGCGCCATCTCGACCGAGCCGAACAACGGCTGCTGCGGCTTCGACAGCAGCTCGACGGACTTGGCGACGCCGTCGCCGTAGAGGCCGATGGCCTTGATCGCGACGTCGGTGATCGGCTTGAGCACCGCATCGCTCAGCCAGTCCTTCTCGTCGTCGGGCTTCTGTGCGCGCTCGGGCGGCGGCTTGCCGCCGTCGGTGATCGACAGCATCACCGAGATCAGCGCGATGCCGTCGGCGATGCAATGGTGGATGCGCGCGATCATCGCGCTGCCGCGCCGGCCCTCGACGTCGGGGTAGTCCTCGATCAGGTGCAGCTGCCACAGCGGGTGGGCCGGGTCGAGCGGGGTGGTCGCCAGCTCGGCGGCCCGCGCCTCCAGCGCTTGGCGCGGGCTCTGTCCCTTGCGCGGCGCCAGTCGCTCGCTGCGCACGTGGCGCTGCAGGTCGAAGCTGCGATCGGTGACCCAGCTCGCGCCCATCGCGTCCTCCACCACCTTCTGGCGGAAGCGCTTGTACTTCAGCAGGCGCTCCTCGACGCGCTGGCACAGCGCCGCATGCGACACGCCGGGCTCGAGCAGCCACACGCCCAGGATCATCATCAGGTTGGACGGATTGTCCATGCGCAGCCACGCGGTATCGACACGCGACATGCGCTCCGGCGTGGCGGTGGCCATCAAGGGTCTCCTCGGGTTGTTCTCGGGTTTTGGCCGCGACGATGCTCGGTAAGATCGACAGCGTCAATCTGATTTTCACTGCTGTCCCCTGCCCACGAGGAGCGCTCCATGGCCGATCTGAAAGCCCGCTTCGATGCCGCCGTCGCTGCGTCCAAGACCCTGCCGGAGAAGCCGGACAACCAGACCTTGCTGAGGATCTACGCCCTCTACAAGCAGGCAACCGCCGGCGACGTGGACGGCAAGCGCCCCGGCTTCTCCGACATGGTGGGTCGCGCGAAGTGGGACGCGTGGAATGAACTGAAGGGCACCGCCGGCGAGTCTGCGCAGCAGGATTACATCGAGTTGATCGAGTCGCTGAAGTAGGGAGTCGCGCTTGGCATGTGCAGCGTGTGAGCGCTGCTGACCAGGGCATCGGGTGAACGGCTGCGTTCGTGTCCCCCGGGGCCGGCCCCGCGGGCCGACCGCTCCTCCTTTACCTCACTTCGCCATTCACCCGATGCCCTGGTCGCACGCACCACCGCGGCACGCGAAGGCTTCACAACCCCAGCACACCGCGGTGTATTGAAGCGCCGTGACGGGCCGCTGTGTGGAGTGAAGTAGAGGAGGAGAGCCCGGCCGGAGGGCGGGCTCGGGGGACATGAACGCAACACAGTGGACCGGCGCGGCGCCCGCTCAGCGCTCGCATACAGGCCGTATGAAACGTGCAGACCTTGTCAGGTCTTCTTGCGCGCCGCCTTCTTCGCCGCAGCCGGCGCCTTGGCGCGCTTGTGCTCCGCCGCCAGCAGGCCGTCGAGGTTCTTCTCGATCTCGCCCTCGATGGTCTTCTGGAAGGCGCCGAGCAGGAAGCTCAGCTTCGCGGCGAGCTCGAAGGCATCGCTGCGCACGAGCAGCGTGCCGTTCACGCCGCTGCGCGTGAAGTGCACCACGTCCTCGTCATCGCCCTCCTCCACCGTGCATTCCATGCCGAACTTGGCTTCGGCGTCCTCGGCCCATTTCCACGCGATCTCGCGGGCGCGCTTCAGGCCGAGCTGGTGGGGGCGATGCAGGGCGATGTCGGGCATGGAGACACTCGGTTCGGTTCAGGGCGGTGGCAGCTGACGGCCGGCTCCGAGTGTGGCGCGGCGTTCGGCCTGCGGCAAGCTGGCGAGGCGCCGCACCTCGGCGTAGAAGCGCGAGAAGTCGCTGCCCTCGGCGGCGAACAGTGCCTCGAAGCCCGGCACCAGCGCGTTGTAGGCCGACTGCACGCCCAGGCTGGCGTTGTTGGCCCGCGCGAACCAGGCGTCGTAGCCGCCGTAGCCGGCCCACGGACCGGCCTTGAGGCGCGCGTGCTCGGCGCGCATCTCCGCCATCAACGCGGCCTTGCCGGCACGCTTGTCGGCTTCGCTGCCGGGCCCGCGGTACAGCGCGTCGAGCTGCGTGCGGGTGGCGAGCACGAGCGTGCGGAAGTCGCGGCGGCGCGCATCGAAGCGCTCGTACTCCTCGCGCGCCGCAGCGTCGGCCCGTTGCGCGAGCCAGCGCTCGCCGCCGAGGCGTTCGACCGCGGTCGCGAAGCTTTCGTTGAACTCGGTGTCGTCCTTCGCATAGGCCACCTGGTGCGCCAGCTCGTGGAAGATCAGCCGTGCCAGCTCGCCTTCGGGGTAGCCGATGAAGGTATTGAGCAGCGGGTCGGCAAGGAAGTCACCGGGCAGCTTGCCGAGCGTGGAATAGGCGGGCACACCGTAGACGCTGACCTCCTGGCCCTGGGACATCAACTCGGCGGCCAGCGCGTCGGCCGCGCCGCGGTCGAAGTAACCGCGGTAGCCGACGCAGCCGACCACCGGGAAGCACCAGGTCTTCAGGCTCAGCGACAGCTCGGGCGCCGCGACCACGTTCCACACCACGGCGGGCCGGCCGAGGTCGGCATAGCGGCGGTAGCTGGCGTTGTCGGGCAGGCCCAGCTCCTGGACCGCGAAGTCGCGCATGCGCTGGCTCAGCAGCAGGCGCTCGCGCAGCACGGCCGGCGTGCCGGCGTCGGCCAGCCAGTCATCGACCGGCTTCGCGGCGCGCATCACGCCGAGGTGGCCCTGCACCGATTGCGAGAGGTAGGCGACACTGCCGCAGCCGCCCAGCAGCGCCAGCGCAGCGCCGACCGCGACAAGAGAGAACCACCAGGACCGGGCGCGCAGCAGCATGGCGCGCAGTCTACGGCTCCATGCGGACAGGTCGGCGGGCGCTACAGGTAGCGGCGGATGCCGGTCAGCGCCGGGACACCACTGGCCTCGAGCCGGTCGACGGCCTGCGTGAAGCAGGCGTCCGCGCGCACCGGCCCCAGCAGTTCGGCGAGTGCCACGTACATCACGTTGATCAGCAGCGTGCCATGGCCGCCGGCCGGCCAGTCGCCATCGAGCGTGCTCACCTGCCCGCTCCACCACAGCGACGCCGCGTGCTGCTGGGGTCGCGGCAGGCTGGCCGCGTGGCGGATCAGCGCGCGGCGCACGCGCGCCGGCGTCAGGCCGACCGGCAGATCGCGCGAGAGCTGGGCCTCGATCGCCGCGAAGAAGGCCTGCAGGGCCGCCACCCCCTCGCCCAGCCGCGGCGCCACCGGGGCGACGGAGCCCGGTGGCAGGCTGCCCGGCTCGGTGGACTCGAAGGGTTGCGAGGACAGTGGATCGTCCGGCAGGCGCCGCGGGTCACTCTGCAGCGCGCGGAAGATCCTGAGGTGCAGCTCGGCTTCCTTGCCGGCCAGGCCGAAGCCGTCGGCGATCTGCCGGCAGTAGCGGCTCAGGCCGAGGAACAGCGCGCCGCGCCCCTGGAACTGCTGGCACCACAGCATCACCGCGTCGCGCACGCGCGGCGCCTCCAGGTACTCGGCCAGCGCGTGCGCCAGCGCACGCCGCACAGTGACCGGATCGTTGTCGCGGCTTGCCATCGTCGACGCACCGCCGCTCATCGCTTGCCCCGGTGCACCGCGTCCTGCTGGAACTCGGGGTAGCCGATCTCGTAGTGCTCGGTGAAATCGAGGCCGCGCTGCTCGTCGAGCGTGCTGGCGCGCAGGCCCATGCTGCGGGCCAGCAGCCAGTACATCAGCAGCGCGGTGCCGAAGGACCACACGAAGGCGACGCCGCAGCCGATCGCCTGCACGCCGAGCTGCCGCAGGTCGAACATCGCGTCGTGCTTGAACAGCCCGGCCGCCAGCGTGCCCCAGACGCCGCCGACCGCATGCACCGAGACGGCTCCCACCACGTCGTCGATGCGACCCGCCTCAAGCAGCCAGCCGGCCAGCACGCTCAGCCCGCCGGCCACGAAGCCGGTGAGCAGCGCATAGGCCGGCTCCATCACGTGGCAGCCCGCGGTGACGCCGACCAGGCCGGCGATGCTCCCGTTGACGGCCGCCGTCATCAGCACCGGCTGGCGGCCGAGCGCCAGCATCGCCAAAGCGCCGATCGCCCCCGCCGCGCCGGACAGGTGGGTGTTGAGCACGATCTTGCCGATGCCCACCGTGGCCGCGGCGGTGCTGCCGCCGTTGAAGCCGAACCACCCCAGCCACAGGATGAACCCGCCGAGCGCCACCGAGGTGAGGTTGTGGCCGAGCATCGGGCGCGCCTCGCCGTTGGGTCCGAAGCGTCCGAGCCGGGGCCCGATCACCAGGACGGCAGCGAGCGCCGACCAGCCGCCCACCGAGTGCACGACGGTCGATCCGGCGAAGTCGATGAAGCCCATCTCGCGCAGCCAGCCCTGGCCGGAGAACAGCGAGCCCCAGGCCCAGGACCCGAACACCGGGTAGATGAGCCCGGTGATGAGCACGGAGCTGACGATGTAGGCCCAGAAACGCGCACGCTCGGCGATCGCGCCGCTGACGATGGTGGCGGCGGTGGCGGCGAACATCATCTGGAAGAACAGCAGCCCGTAGTCGGCCTCGGGCATCGCGTGCGGCAGGAAGCGGTCGGTGCCGATCCAGCCGCTGGCATTGGCGCCGAACATCAGGCCGAAGCCCACGGCCCAGAAAGCGACCGCGCCGAAGCACGTGTCGCAGTAGTTCTTCATGATGACGTTGATCGCGTTCTTGGCGCGGCTCATGCCGCTTTCCAGCAGCGCGAAGCCGGCCTGCATGAAGAACACCAGGCGCCGGCGGCCATCATCCAGACCATGTCGGTCCCGGACTTCAGCTGTTCGATCGTCGTGGGGTCGGCGGCGCGGGAGGCGGCCGCGAGGCTCGCGAGCAGGACGGCGCACGCGAGAGGACGCGCGGCCCGACGGACAGCAGGTTTCAAGACGGATTCCCAACGTTCTGGTGACGCGGCAATGTGGCAAGACACATGCCACCGCGCTGGCCAGCGACCGGACTTCCACGCGACGCATCGGCCGCGTGACGGACTGCTCAGTCCGCGCGCACCTCGACCAGGCAGTCGTAGAAGCTCGGGGCCCGACCGAGGTCGGTGAGCTTCTGGTGGGTGACTTCGTTCACGTTGCTGCCGCGCACGCCGAGCTTGCGCCACCAGATGCCCAGGCCGTTGACCACACCGGGGCGCGCCCGCTCGCTGAGCACGGCCTTGCACCAATACTGGCCGCGCTCGTTGAAGACACGCACCAGCGCACCATCGTGGATGCCGCGCGGCGCCGCGTCGCCCGGGTGGATCTCCAGCACCGGCTCGCCCTCGATGTCGCGCAGGCTCTTCACGTTGACGAAGCTGGAGTTGAGGAAGTTGCGCGCCGGCGGCGAGATCATCGCCAGCGGATAGGCCGCAGCGAGCTCGGGCGTGCTCTGCGCCGACTCGTGGTTGGGCACGTGGTCGGGCACGCCCCAGCCGGGCGCGTCGATGCGGCAGCGCCCGCTCGGCGTGGGGAAGCCGCCGTCGGCGAACGGCGCCTCGGGCAGCGGCAGCTGGACCCAGCCGTGTTCACGCAGCTCGTCGAAGCGCACGTGGCGGCCGAAGGCCTGGCGGGCGATCGCCTCGTCGCTGTCGCCGAAGCAGGGGTCGACATAGCCCATGCGCGCGGCGAGGCGCCGGAAGATCTCGGTGTTGGGCAGCGCCTCGCCCAGCGGCGCGACGGCCGCTTCGTTGATCAGCACCGAGGTGTGGCCGTAGCTGCGGTGCACGTCCAGGTGCTCGAGCTGCGTGGTCGCGGGCAGCACGAAGTCGGCGTGGTCGGCGGTGTCGGTGAGGAAGTGCTCCAGCACCACGGTGAACAGATCCTCGCGCGCGAAGCCCCGCACGACCTGGGGCGATTCGGGCGCCACCGCGACCGGATTGCTGTTGTAGACCACCAGCGCCTCGATCTTCGGGCCGAAGCCGGCCGAGCTCTCGCGCAGCAGGTCGTCTCCGATGGTGCTCATGTTGATCGTGCGCGGACGGCGCGCGCCCAGCAGCTCGGGCCGCTGCAGGGCGCCGTGGTCGATCGGGTACCAGCCGCTGCTCGACAGCAGCAACCCGCCGGCGCGATGCCGCCAGGCGCCGATCAGGCAGGGCAGCGTGGCGATCAGGCGCACCGCGTTGCCGCCGCCATGCACGCGCTGCATGCCGTAGTTGAGGCGGATCGCGGCCGGCCGTGTGCCGCCGTAGTCACGCGCCAGGCCACGCACCTGCTCGGCGTCCAGGCCGCAGACGGCGGCGGTGCGCTCGGGCGTCCAGGCGAGTGCCTTCTCGCGCAGCGCTGGCCAGCCCTCGGTGTGGCGGTCGATGTAGTCATGGTCGAGCCAGTCGTTGACGATCAGCTCGCGCATCAGGCCGAGCGCCAGCGCACCGTCGGTGCCGGGCAGCAGCGCAAGGTGCTGGTGGCACTTGTCGGCGGTCTCGGAGCGGCGCGGATCGATGCAGACCAGCTTCGCGCCGGCGCGCTTGGCCGCCTGGGCGTAGGTCCAGAAGTGCAGGTTCGACGCGATGCTGTTGCTGCCCCAGATCAGGATCAGCTTCGCTTCGGCGAAGTGCTCCACGTGCATGCCGACCTTGGCACCGTAGCTCGCCGTCAGCGCCTCGCCGCCGGCGCTGGCGCAGATGGTGCGGTCGAGCAGCGAGGCCCCCAGGCGGTGGAAGAAGCGCGCGGCCATGCTTTCACCCTGCACCAAGCCCATCGTGCCGGCATAGCTATACGGCACGATGGCCTGCGGGTCGCGCGCAGCGATCGCCTGCAGGCGCGTCGCGATGACGTCCAGCGCCTCGGCCCAGCCGACCCGCTCGAAGCGCCCGGCGCCCTTGGGCCCGACGCGCCGCAGCGGGTGCAGCACGCGCTCGGGGTGGTAGGTGCGCTCGGGATAGCGCGAGACCTTGGTGCACAGCGCGCCGTGGGTGGTCGGGTGGTCGGCGTCGCCCTGGACCTTCACCGCGCGGCCATCGCGCACCGTGACGCGCAACGCGCAGGTGTCGGGGCAGTCGTGCGGGCAGGCGCCGCGCACGCTGCGGGTCAGCCCGCCGTCGCCTTCCACTTGCCGTCCACCTTGCAGAGCTGCTGCTCGCTGCGGGCACTGAGCGCCTTGTGCCGGTTCTCCATCACCACCACGCGGCAACCCGCGCGCTCGCCCTCGCGCGCCGTGACGCTCCCCTCGCTGCCGCTGCGGTCGTTGCGCCAGGTCACCGGCACGCCCAGTTCGGGCGCGGCCAGCGCCTGCGTGACGGCGGCACGGTAGAGCTTGAAATCCTGCTCGTTGAAGCGGCTGATCGGCGTGTTGCGCAGGAAGCCGTAATTGGCGACCTGGGCCAGCGCCGCACTGCCGGCGGCCAGCGCCCCGAACGCCACGGCGGCACCGACAAAGCTTCGTCCTCTCATCGCGGTCCTCCCTGCCGCCCGCGTCTCGGCCGGCCCGGCATGGAGTGTGCCTCGTGCCGGCGGAGGCTGCAGAACGACCCTGTCGCGGCTGCGTCGCCGGGCGCGGCATTACCATGCGAGGTGGAATCTTCGCCCGCTGGGGAGACGCCGATGCAGTTGATCGAATCCATCCTCGCCGACAGTGCCGCGGTCACCGCGATCCGCCGAGACCTGCACGCCCACCCCGAGCTGTGCTTCGAGGAGCGCCGCACCGCGGACGTGATCGCCCGGACCTGGGTGACTGGGGTATCCCGGTGCATCGCGGGCTGGGCACGACCGGTGTGGTCGGCATCGTCAAGAATGGCTCGTCTGACCGCGCGATCGGCCTGCGTGCGGACATCGACGCGCTGCCGATCACCGAGCACAACACCTTCCCCCACGCCAGCCGCCACGCCGGCAAGATGCACGCCTGCGGCCATGATGGTCACACCGCGATGCTGCTCGCGGCCGCCCAGCACTTCTCCAGGCACCGGAACTTCGACGGCACCGTCTACCTGATCTTCCAGCCGGCCGAGGAAGGCGGCGGCGGCGCGCGCGAGATGATCAAGGAGGGGCTGTTCGAGCGCTTTCCGATGGAGGCCGTGTTCGGCGCCCACAACTGGCCTGGGCTGAAGGTCGGCCAGTTCGCGCTGAAGACCGGCCCGGTGTTCGCGAGCAGCAACGAGTTCCGCATCACCATCCAGGGCAAGGGCGCGCACGCGGCGATGCCTCATCTCGGTGTCGATCCGGTCCCGGTGGCCTGCCAGATGGTGCAGGCCTTCCAGACCATCATCACGCGCAACAAGCGCCCGCTCGACACCGGCGTGATCTCCGTGACGATGATCCACACCGGCGAGGCCACCAATGTCGTGCCCGACAGCTGCGAGATCCGCGGCACCGTGCGCACCTTCACGACCGAGGTGCTCGACCTGATCGAGCAGCGCATGCGGACCGTCGCCGACGCCACCTGCGCGGCCTTCGAGACGCGCTGCCGCTTCGAGTTCTCGCGCAACTATCCGCCCACCATCAACCATGCGGCGGAGACCGCATTCGCGCAGTCGGTGATGACCGAGGTGGTGGGCGCCGAGAACGTGCTGGAGTTCGAGCCGACGATGGGAGCCGAGGATTTCAGCTACTACCTGCAGCACCGGCCCGGCTGCTATTTCGTCATCGGCAACGGCGACGGCGCGCACCGCGAGGGCGGACACGGCCTGGGCCCTTGCATGCTGCACAACCCGAGCTACGACTTCAACGACGACCTGATCCCGCTCGGGGCAACGCTGTGGGTGCGGCTGGCCGAGCGCTGGCTGGGCACGCCACGCTGACGGATCCTAGAGCCAGCCCTGCTCGCGCAGCGCCGCCTCGCAGTCGGCCGGCCCGGTGAAGTGCAGCGCGCGCCAGCCGGCGGCGCGGGCCGCCTCGATGTTGCCGGCGTGGTCGTCGATGAACAGGCTGCGCGCCGGGTCGATGCCGAAGTCGAGCTCGGCACGCCGGAAGATCGCTGGCTCGGGCTTCATCAGGCCGATGCGCGCCGAGAACAGCCCGGCCTCGAACCACGCCAGGAAGCCGTGCCGGCGCTCGAGGTGGTCCGCATACGGCGCCGGCATGTTCGACAGGTAGTACAGCGGCCGCCGGGCGTCGCGCAGCGCTCGCAACAGCGCCACCGTGCCGGGCTCGGGCTCGAGGTGGGGCGGGATCGCGTCGATCACCGCCCTCACCTCGGCGGTGGCCAGCCCGGTGCGCACGGCGATGCGCGCCGCCAGCGCGTCGGCATCGAGGCTGCCGCGGTCGAACCCGGCCCAGTCGCTGCCGGGGCGAAAGCCCTGGAAGATGCGCTCGGCCAGCGCGCGTGCACCACTGTCGTCGGTGGCGTGCTGCGGCAGCACCTGCTGCAGCAGCGCCAGCGGCTGCCAGCGGAACACGACCCCGCCGAAGTCGAAGACGACGGCCGGACGCGTCACGCGCGCAGCTTCCGCAGCAGACCGGCCGTCGAGGCGTCGAGTCCGCTCGCGTCACCGCTATCCAGGCGCGGCAGCAGTTCGTTGCACATCGCCTTGCCGAGCTCGACCCCCCACTGGTCGAAGCTGTTGATGCCCCACACCACGCCGCTGGTGAAGACGCGGTGCTCGTACATCGCGATCAGCGCGCCCAGCGCAGCCGGATCGAGGCGCTCCAGCAGCAGCGTGGTGCTCGGTCGGTTGCCTGGGAAGCTGCGGTGCCGCGCCAGCACGTCGCGCGGCATGTCGGCTGCGGCCGTCGGGGCCCGCTCGGCCAGCGCCTGTGCCTCGCTTTTGCCCGCCATCAGCGCCTGGGACTGCGCTAGGCAGTTCGCCAGCAGCTTGCGCTGCTGTTCGGCCAGCAATGGCTGAAGGGCCGGCGGCAGATCGAGGTGCGCATGGCTGGTATCGCGCACGGCGATGAACTCGACCGGGATCACGTCGCTGCCCTGGTGCAGCATCTGGAAATAGGCGTGCTGAGCGTTCGTGCCCGGTTCGCCCCAGACCACCGGCGAGGTCGCGAACGGCAGCGGCTCGCCGTCGCGGTCGACGCACTTGCCGTTGCTCTCCATCTCGAGCTGCTGCAGATAGGCCGGCAGGCGGCGCAGGCCCTGGTGATAGGGCGCGACGCTGCGGCTCGTCAGCCCGTGGAAGTTGCGGTACCAGACGTCGAGCAGGCCCAGCAGCACCGGCAGGTTGCGCTCCAGCGGCGCCGTCGCGAAATGGCGATCCATCGCATGGGCGCCGCCCAGCAGTGCGCGGAAGTGCGTGGCACCCAGCGCGATGGCCACCGGCAGGCCGATGGCCGACCACAGCGAGTAGCGGCCGCCGACCCAGTCCCAGAAGCCGAAGGTGGTGTCGATGCCGAAGGCCACCGCGGCGTCGACGTTGGTGGTGGTCGCGACGAAGTGGCGAGCGATGTCGCGTCCACCGCGCGCCAGGAACCAGGCCTTGGCCGTCTCGGCGTTGGCCATCGTCTCCTGGGTGGTGAAGGTCTTGGACGCGATGATGAACAGCGTGCTTTGCGGATCCAGCTGCGTCAACAGCGGTGCGAGCTCGTGGCCGTCGAGGTTGGAGACGAAATGGCTGCGCAGGCCGGCCTGCGTGTAGGCCTGCAGCGCGGGCACCGCCATCTGCGGCCCGAGGTCGGAGCCACCGATGCCGATGTTCACCACATCGGTGATGCCACTGTGCGCGGTGTCGCGCACGCGCTCGGCAAAGGCCAGCATCGCATCGAGCGTCGCGTGCACCTCGCTGCCGTGGGGCGCTGCGTCGCGCGGCGCCCGCAGCGCGGTGTGCAGCACGGCGCGGCCTTCGGTGTTGTTCAGCGGTGCGCCGGCGAGCATCGCGTCGCGCCGCCCTTCCAGGCCGACCTCACGCGCCAGACGCAGCAGCAGCGCCAGCGCGGGCGCATCCAGCCAGTTCTTCGACAGATCGGCGAACAAGTGGGGGGCCTCGACACCGAAGCGCTCGAAGCGCCGCGCATCGCCGGCGAAGGCGGTGCGCAGGTCGAAGTTCGCGGCCGACGCGGCGAAATGCGCGCTCAAGTCCGCCCAGGCCGCCGTGCGGTCGCCACGCACCCAGTAAGCGGACATCACAGCGCCTGGATCAGCCGGTCGAGCTGCGCGGCGTCGACCGCGAAGGCACGGATGCCCTCGGCGAGCTTTTCGGTGGCCATCGCGTCCTCGTTGAGTGCGTAGCGGAAGCTCGCCTCGTTGAAGCTCAGCGCCTTGGCATCGCAGTGCAGCGCGGCATCGACGTCGAGTGCCCGCACCACCGTCGCCTCGCTGGCCTGCAGCTGGGCCAGGAGCTCCGGCGAGATCGTCAGCAGGTCACAGCCCGCCAGTGCCAGGATCTGCCCGGTGTTGCGGAAGCTGGCGCCCATGACCTCGGTCTCGATACCGAACTTGCGGAAGTAGCGCCAGATCTGCGCCACCGACTTCACGCCGGGATCATTGGCACCGGCATTGGCGGCCTCGTCCCAGCGCGCGCCGGCCGCCTTCTTGTGCCAGTCGTGGATGCGCCCGACGAAGGGCGAGATCAGCCGCACGCCCGACTCGCCGCAGGCCACCGCCTGGCAGAACGCGAACAGCAGGGTCAGGTTGCAGTGGATGCCGTGGTGCTCGAGCGCCTTGGCGGCCTGGATGCCTTCCCAGGTGGCGGCGATCTTGATCAGCACGCGCTCGCGAGCGATGCCCTCGGATTCGTACAGCGCCATGATGCGCTGGGCCCGCGCCACGGTGGCCGCGGCATCGAAGCTCAACCGGGCGTCGACCTCGGTCGAAACGCGTCCCGGGACGACGTTGAGAATTTCGCAGCCGAAGCGCACCAGCACGCGGTCGACGATCGCGTCGAGCGGCTGGCCGCGGTGCGCCGCGGCGGTCTGCGCCAGCAGCGGCGCATAGGCCGGCTGGCTGACGGCCTTCAGGATCAGCGACGGGTTGGTGGTGGCATCGCGCGGCGCGAAGGCCGCGATCTGCTTGAAGTCGCCGGTGTCGGCGACCACGGTGGTGTAGGCCTTGAGCTGCTCGAGTTGGCTGGACATGGGCTTCGCGCACGACACGGTCGAGTGAGCGTCGATGGTAAACCGACACCCGTCCCGCACCGCGCCCGCCAGGGCACCGAACTCACGCCTGCACTGGCGAGGGCGTGAGCAAATCGTCGATCCCGTAGAGCCGGGACAGCTCGCTGAGCTTCTCGGGCACGGCCGTCAGCTCGAAACGCTTGCCCCAGGCCTGGGCGAGTCGGCGGCATTCGAGGAGCACGGCCAGTGCCGTGGAGTCGAAGCGCTGCAGCTGCGATCCGTCGATCACCAGCAGCGGCTCGGCCTCGCGCTCCAGCGAGACCTTGAGCAGCCGCAACGTGTCGCGCGCCTCGTTCAGGGTCAGCGTCTCGGGCAGCAGCAGCATGCCCGCTCAGCCCCGGGCGCCAGCGCTCTTGTTGCGCTGGGCCAGTTCGGCGATCAGGCGTCCATGCCCTTGGCTTGATGATGGGCATCCACTGCTGCTGGTAGCTCAGGCCGAGGCGGATGCCCAGCACATCCAGGTCGTGGATCTTCCAGGCATCGCCGGTCCGACGCAGGTAGTAGTTGATGGGCACCGGATCACGCTGGCCGACGATCTTGGTGCGCACGATGACTTCACCGGGGTTGTCCGGACTCTTGACGACCCGGCCGAACTCGATCGTCTGGTCGCGTACCTGCGCGAACGCCGCCGCGTACTGGCGCACCAGCATGACCTTGAACTCGTCCTGGAGCCGGGCGCGCTGGTCCGGCGTCGCCTGACTCCAGGCCGCCTTGCCGGCAGCGAACTCGGTCATGGCGTCGAAGTCCACGTGCGGCAGGATCTTGGCGTCGACCAGCGCGAGGATGCGCTGGGTGTCGCCACCCTGGATGGCCTTGTCGGCTTGATGGAATCGAGCACCTCGGTGGACACCTGCTTGACCAGGCCGTCGGGCGTCTGCGCCACGGTCTGGGCCAGCGCGACGCCGTGCGCCAGACCGAGGGCGACCAGACTCAGCGACAGGAATTGACGTTTCAGCATGTTTGTTTGCCTTTCAGTGGAAACGACCACGATCGAGCCTTTTGGAGACCGTTTGCGGCGACAAGTTCGCCACGCTACATGACGTTGCAATGAGGTTCAACGCGGCGCAGCGCTCGGGGTTTCAGGATCGGGCGCATCACCACGCCGCGCTCAGGGTCGGGCCTGTGGCACTGGCGCACTGGCGGGCTCCGCCGGCGCAGAGGCAGGAGTAGCCGGTTCATCGGGAACGTAATCCTCTTCGACCGCTCCTGCATCGCGACGCCGGCCGTCCTCCACCAGGCTGCGGCGGCGCTGCAGGTAGGCGTCGCGCACGAAGCTGTACTTGTCGAGCGCGATATCGTCGAGCAGCCCGGTGGCGTCGAGCAGCCCCGCGCGCGTGTTGATCACGCGCAGGCCGGTCAGCGCATTGCGCAACCGGACCGATTCGACCACCTGGTCCGGCGAGGCCAGCAGGTCGACCGGCAGACCGACCGCATCGCGCGCCGAAGACGGCCCCAGCACCGGGAGCACCAGGTAGGCACCGGCATCGAAGCCCCAGACGCCCAGCGTCTGGCCGAAATCCTCGTAGTGCGGCGCGAGGCCCAGCGCGGAGGCCCAGTCGACGAAGCCGACGAGGCCGAACACGGTGTTCGTGCCGAAACGCATCACGTCGTTCGCACTGTCGCCGAAGCGGCCCTGGAGGATCAGATTGAAGGCCGACCAGACATCGCGCAGGTTGTTGAAGAAGTTGTCGATGCCCTGGCGAGCGACCGAGGGCACAACCTCGCGATAGACGCGCGCCGGCGGCGCGATCAGGTACTGGTCCACCGTCTCGTTGAACGCGAAGGTCTTGCGGTTGAGCTTCTCCAGCGGGTCGGGCTGCTCGACGGTGGCGCAGCCGACGAGGCCGAGCGCCAGGGCCACCGCCAGGATCGCCGATCGACAGACACCCGATTTCACTTCTTCGCTCCCTCGCCGTTGTTCGAGTCGGACGACTTGCTGTACAGGAACTGGCTGATCAGGTTCTCCAGCACCACCGCCGACTGCGTGACGCGGATCTTGTCGCCGGTGACCATCAGCTTCTCCTCAGTGCCTGGCTCAAGGCCGATGTACTGCTCGCCGAGCAGCCCAGACGTGAGGATTTTGGCCGAACTGTCCGCCGGGAAGCCGAAGCGCTTCTCGAGATCGATCTCGACGCGGGCCTGGTAGGTGTCGGCATCGAAGCCGATCGCGACCACGCGCCCGACCACGACACCGGCGCTCTTCACCGGCGCGCGCACCTTGAGCCCGCCGATGTTGTCGAAGCGAGCCGAGACCGTGTAGGTGTCGTCGAAGCTCAGGCTCAGCAGGTTGCCGGCCTTCAGGGCCAGGAACACGATCGCCGCGGCACCGATCATCACGAACAGACCGACCCACACGTCATGCTTGGATTTCTGCATCTTCCTACTCCTGACGGGCGCCTCGTCCGTCGTCAAATCGAGAACATCATCGCCGTCAGCACGAAATCGAGCCCGAGCACGGCGAGCGAGGCCACGACGACGGTGCGTGTGGTGGCCCGGGACACACCCTCCGGCGTCGGTTGGCAGGTGTAGCCCTCCCACAGCGCCACGAACGTCACCGTGACACCGAACACGATGCTCTTCACGATGCCGTTGCCGACATCCTTGAACACGTCGACCCCGCCCTGCATCTGCGACCAGAATCCGCCGGCGTCGATGCCGATCAGCAGCACGCCGACCGCCCAGCCTCCCAGGATGCCGACGGCACTGAACACCGCTGCCAACAGCGGCATCGCGAAGACACCGCCCCAGAAACGCGGCGCGAGCACCCGCTGCACCGGGTCGACCGCCATCATCTCCATCGCGGTGAGCTGCTCGCCGGCCTTCATGAGACCGATCTCGGCGGTGAGCGAGGTGCCCGCGCGCCCGGCGAACAGCAGCGCGGTGACCACCGGGCCGAGTTCGCGCACCAGCGACAGCGCGACGAGCAGGCCGAGCGCTTCCGACGAGCCGTAGCGCTGCAGCGTGTAGTAGCCCTGCAGGCCGAGCACGAAGCCGACGAACAGGCCCGACACGGTGATGATCGCGAGCGAGTGGTTGCCCAGGAAGTGCACCTGGTCGACCACCAGCCGCCCGCGCCGCAGGGCCGGACCGAAGCTCGCGAGCATGCGCCCGAACAGGCGCGCCGCGGCACCCAGGCCTGTGAGCTGGGCGCGCACCGCGTATCCGACGTCCGACGGGCGGTACCAGCTCATGAGGAGCCCACCTGGAAGTCCTCGTTCGCGCTCGCGGCGGGGTAATGGAAGCGCACCGGGCCGTCGGCCTGGGCGTCGACGAATTGACGCACCAGCGGATCCTCGCTGGCCCGCATCTCGGCTGGCGTGCCTTGCGCGACCACACCGCCGTTGGCAATGAAGACCACCTGGTCGGCAATCGAGAAGGTCTCGTCGACATCGTGCGAGACCACGATGCTGGTGATGCCGAGCGCCCGGTTGAGCTCGCGGATCAGCCGTGCGGCCACGCCCATCGAGATCGGGTCCAGACCCGCGAAGGGCTCGTCGTAAAGCATCAGTTCGGGGTCGAGCGCGATCGCCCTGGCCAGCGCCACACGGCGCGCCATGCCGCCGGACACCTCACTCGGCATCAGATCGCGAGCACCGCGCAAGCCAACGGCGTTGAGCTTCATCAGCACCAGATCGCGGATGATGGCTTCGCCGAGCCCGCTGTGTTCGCGCAGGGGAAACGCCACGTTGTCGAACACCGACAGGTCGGTGAACAGGGCGCCGAACTGAAACAGCATGCCCATGCGGCGCCTCGCCGCATAGAGGCCGTCCCGGCCCAGCGTGGCGAGGTCGGTGCCGTCGAACAGCACCTTGCCGCTCATCGGCTCGAGCTGACGACCGATCAGTCGCAGCACCGTTGTCTTGCCGCCGCCCGAAGTGCCCATCAGCGCGAGCACGCTGCCGCGCGGTACGACCAGATCCACGTCGCGCAGGATCACGCGCTCGCCGTAGCCGCACGTGACATGCTGGAGTTCGACGAGAGCGTTCGGGTCGCGGCCGGGGATCGACGGCGCTGTTGGACTTGTCATGGGCCGAAGTGAAAAAGCCGAATCAGAGGACCCGGCTTCGCGGATGATAGGGGATACCCGGGGCGCCTGCTGCGCAGCGCCCGGAGGCCGGCCCGTCCGCACGGGCTCGGCGTTGCGGCAGGCCCTAGCGGGGCAGGTCGCTGTATCCCATCAGGAACTCGTCCACGGCGCGGGCGGCCTGGCGCCCTTCGCGGATCGCCCACACCACGAGCGACTGACCACGCGGACGTCTCCGGCAGCGAACACCTTGGGCACATTGGTCTGGTAGCCCCCGGTGAAGTCGGTCGTCGCCTTGGCGTTGCCGCGGCTGTCCTTGTCGATGCCGAAGGCGTCGAGCACGGTCGACACGGGGCTGACGAAGCCCATCGCCAGCAGCACCAGATCGGCCTTGAGCACCTGCTCACTGCCCGGCACCTCGACCATCTTGCCGCCCTGCCACTCGACGCGCACGGTCTTCAGCGCCGTGACCTTGCCCTTGTCGCCGATGAACTCCTTGGTGGCGATCGCGAACTCGCGCTCGCAACCCTCGTCATGGCTGGAGCTGGTGCGCAGCTTGTACGGCCAGTAGGGCCAGGTGAGCTCCTTGTTCTCCTGCTCCGGCGGCATGGGCATCAGCTCGAACTGCGTCACGCTCTTCGCGCCGTGGCGGTTGCTGGTGCCGACGCAGTCGCTGCCCGTGTCGCCACCGCCGATCACGATGACATGCTTGCCGTCGGCGCGGATCTGGCCCTTGAGCTTGTCGCCGGCATTGATCTTGTTCTGCTGCGGCAGGAACTCCATCGCGAAGTGCACGCCGTCGAGATCACGCCCCGGCACCGGCAGGTCGCGACTCTGTTCGGCACCCCCGGTCAGCACGACGGCATCGAACTCGGCCTTCAGCTGCTCGGGCGACACGATCTCCTTGGCCCAGTTCGTGACCTTCGAGCCTTCCGGCAGGTGACCGACCAGCACGCCAGTTCGGAACACCACCCCTTCGGCCTTCATCTGCTCGACGCGCCGATCGATGTGCGTCTTCTCCATCTTGAAGTCGGGGATGCCGTAGCGCAGCAGGCCGCCGATGCGGTCGTTCTTCTCGAACAGCGTGACGGCGTGGCCGGCCCGCGCGAGCTGCTGTGCCGCCGCCATGCCGGCCGGCCCCGAGCCGACGACCGCCACCGTCTTGCCGGTCTTGTGGCGCGCAGGCTGTGCCTGCACCCAACCCTCGGCCCACGCGCGATCGATGATGGCGTGTTCGATGCTCTTGATGCCGACCGCGTCGTCGTTGACATTGAGGGTGCAGGCGGCCTCGCACGGCGCCGGGCAGATGCGCCCGGTGAACTCGGGGAAATTGTTCGTGCTGTGCAGCACCGCGATCGCGTTCGCCCAGTCGCCTCGGTACACGAGGTCGTTGAAGTCGGGAATGATGTTGTTGACCGGACAGCCGCTGTTGCAGAACGGCGTGCCGCAGTCCATGCAGCGCGCGCTCTGGACCTTGGCTTCCTCGTCCTTCAGCCCGATGACGAATTCCTTGTAGTGCTTGAGCCGCTGCTCGACCGGCGCGTAGCCTTCCTCGAGACGCTCGTATTCCAGAAATCCGGTGACTTTTCCCATGGTGTGATGCTCCGTGCGGCCGCTCTGGAAGGCCGGCCTCAGGCCTTGGCCTTGCTCGACTTCTTGTCGTTGGTCCTGGCCTTGGCGATGGTCTCGCTGGCCTCCTTCTTGGCGTGGATCTCGCCCAGCGCCCGCTTGTACTCGTGCGGGAAGACCTTGACGAACTTGCCGCGTGCCGCCGGCCAGTGGTCGAGGATGTCGCGCGCGCGCAGCGAGCCGGTCCAGCGGTGGTGGTCCTCGATCAGCTTGCGCAGCAGCACCTCGTCGGCTACGCCCTTGTGGAAGATGGCGGCCTCCTGGGTGCTGCGCTGTTCGTCGGCCGTGAGTACCTTGTCCATCGCGACCATCGCGGTGTTGCAACGCTGCGAGAAGCTGCCGTCTTCGTCGTAGACGTAGGCGATGCCGCCCGACATGCCGGCCGCAAAGTTGCGCCCGGTCTTGCCGAGCACGACCACCGTGCCGCCGGTCATGTATTCGCAGCCGTGGTCACCGGTTCCTTCGACCACCGTGGTCGCGCCCGACAGTCGCACCGCGAAGCGTTCGCCGGCGACGCCGCGGAAGAAGGCCTCGCCGCTGGTGGCCCCGTAGAGCACCGTGTTGCCGACGATGATGTTCTGCGTGGCGTCGCCTCGGAAGTCGATGCTCGGGCGCACCACCACGCGGCCGCCGCTCAGACCCTTGCCGGTGTAGTCGTTCGCATCGCCGATCAGGTAGAGCGTGATGCCCTGCGCCAGGAAGGCGCCGAAGCTCTGGCCGCCCACGCCTTCCATCTGCATGAAGATGGTGTGGTCGGGCAGGCCTTCGGGCCGGTGGCGGATCAATTCGCCCGACAGCATGGCGCCGACGGTGCGGTTGACGTTGCGCGTCTCGTCCATGAACTGGACCTTCTCGCCACGCTCGATGGCTGGACGGCACTTCTCGATCAGGCGCACGTCGAGGGCCTTGGCCAGGCCGTGATCCTGCACGTCGACCTGGCGACGCGGCACGTCCGCGCCCACCTGCGGCAGGTGGAACACACGCCCGAAATCGAGGCCGCGCGCCTTCCAGTGCGACACGCCCTTCTTGGTGTCGAGCAGATCGGCGCGACCGACCAGTTCGTCGAAGCTGCGGATGCCCAGTTGCGCCATGATCTGGCGCGCTTCCTCGGCAACGAAGAAGAAGTAGTTGACGACGTGCTCGGGCTTGCCCTGGAACTTGGCGCGCAGCACCGGATCCTGCGTTGCCACGCCCACCGGACAGGTGTTGAGGTGGCACTTGCGCATCATGATGCAGCCCTCGACGACCAGCGGTGCGGTCGCGAAGCCGAACTCGTCGGCCCCGAGCAGCGCACCGATCACGACGTCGCGGCCGGTCTTCATCTGACCGTCGGCCTGCACGCGGATGCGGCCACGAAGACCGTTGAGCACCAGCGTCTGCTGGGTCTCGGCCAGGCCAAGCTCCCAGGGCGTGCCGGCGTGCTTGATGCTGGACCACGGCGAGGCCCCGGTACCGCCGTCGTGACCGGCGATCACCACATGGTCGCTCTTGGCCTTGGCGACGCCGGCGGCGATCGTGCCGACACCGACCTCCGACACCAGCTTGACGCTGATGGAGGCGCGCGGGTTGGCGTTCTTCAGGTCGTGGATCAGCTGCGCAAGGTCCTCGATCGAGTAGATGTCGTGGTGCGGCGGCGGCGAGATCAGGCCGACGCCCGGCACCGAGTAGCGCAACATGCCGATGTACTCGGACACCTTGCCACCCGGCAACTGGCCGCCCTCGCCGGGCTTCGCGCCCTGGGCCATCTTGATCTGGATCTGGTCGGCCGAGACCAGGTACTCGGTCGTCACGCCGAAGCGCCCCGACGCCACCTGCTTGATCTTCGAGCGCAGCGAATCGCCGTCCTTCAGCTCGTAGTCGGCCTCGATCACCTTGCTGCCGACCACTTCGCTGACCATCGTGCCCTGCTTGATCGGGATGCCCTTGAGCTCGTTGCGGTAGCGCGCAGGGTCCTCGCCGCCCTCGCCGGTGTTGGACTTGCCGCCGATGCGGTTCATCGCGATCGCGAGGGTGCTGTGCGCCTCGGTGCTGATCGAGCCGAGCGACATGGCGCCGGTGGCGAAACGCTTGACGATCTCGCTGGCCGGTTCGACCTGATCGAGCGGGATGGCCTTGCTGGGGTCGAGCTTGAACTCGAACAGCCCACGCAGCGTCATGTGCCGGCGCGACTGGTCATTGATCAGCTGTGCGTATTCCTTGTAGGTGTCGAACTTGTTCGCGCGCGTGCTGTGTTGCAGCTTCGCGATGGCGTCCGGCGTCCACATGTGCTCCTCGCCGCGTGTACGCCAGGCGTACTCGCCACCGGCGTCGAGCATCGTCGCCAGGACCGGGTCGTCGCCGAAAGCTGCCCTGTGCATGCGCAACGCCTCTTCGGCAACCTCGAACACGCCGATGCCGCCGACTTGCGAGGCCGAGCCGCGGAAGTACTTCTCGACCAGCGGCTTGTTGAGGCCGATCGCCTCGAACAGTTGCGCACCGCAGTAGGACATGTAGGTCGACACGCCCATCTTGGACATGATCTTCGACAAGCCCTTGCCGATCGCCTTGACGTAGTTGTAGATCGCCTTGTCGGCCGAAAGGTCGCCTGGCAACTCCTTGTGCAGCGAGGCCAGCGTCTCCATCGCGAGGTAGGGGTGCACGGCCTCGGCGCCGTAGCCGGCAAGCACGCCGAAATGATGCACCTCACGCGCCGAGCCGGTCTCGACCACCAGGCCGGCGGTGGTGCGCAGGCCCTCGCGAACCAGGTGCTGGTGGATCGCCGACAGGGCCAGCAGCGCGGGGATCGCGATCTGGTCGCGGCTCATGCGACGGTCGGTGATGATCAGGATGTTGTGGCCGCCCTGGATCGCGTCCACCGCCTCGGCGCACAGCGATGCCAGCTTGGCCTCCACGCCCTCACCGCCCCAGGCGTACGGATAGACGATGTTGAGCTCATACGACTTGAATTTGCCGTGCGTCGGCTTCTCGATGCTGCGCAGGCGCGCCATGTCCTCGAAGTCGAGGATGGGTTGCGCGACCTCCAGCCGCATCGGCGGGTTGACCGCATTGATGTCCAGCAGGTTGGGCTTGGGGCCGATGAAGCTGTTCAGCGACATCACGATCGCCTCGCGGATCGGATCGATCGGCGGGTTGGTGACCTGCGCGAACATCTGCTTGAAGTAGCTGTACAGCGGCTTGTTCTTGTCGGACAGCACGGCCAGCGGCGAGTCGTTGCCCATCGATCCGATGCCCTCTTCCCCGGTCTGGGCCATCGGACTCATCAGGAACTTGATGTCTTCCTGCGTGTAACCGAAAGCCTGCTGGCGATCGAGCAGGTTTTCGGCAAAGGCCGGCGCGGCCTCGGCCGGCGCGGCGATGGCGTCGAGCTTGATGCGCACGTTCTCGATCCACTGCCGGTAGGGCTTGGCCGAGGCGTAGGTGTTCTTCAGTTCCTCGTCGTCGACGATGCGGCCCTGTTCCAGGTCGATCAGAAACATCTTGCCGGGTTGCAGGCGCCACTTCTTGACGATCTTGTTCTCCGGGATCGGCAGCACGCCGGACTCGGAGGCCATCACCACCAGATCGTCGTCAGTGACGATGTAGCGGGCCGGACGCAGGCCGTTGCGGTCGAGGGTGGCGCCGATCTGCTTGCCATCGGTGAACACCATCGCGGCGGGACCGTCCCACGGCTCCAGCATTGCAGCGTGGTATTCGTAGAAGGCACGGCGCCGCTCGTCCATCGTCGCATGCTGCTCCCACGCCTCCGGGATCATCATCATCGCGGCGTGAGCCAGCGGGTAGCCGGCCATCGTCAGCAATTCCAGCGCGTTGTCGAAGGTCGCGGTGTCGGACTGGCCATCGAAGCTGATCGGATACAGCTTGTTCAGGTCATCCCCCAGCACCGGCGACTTCATCACGCCCTGGCGCGCGCGCATCCAGTTGAAGTTGCCCTTGACGGTGTTGATCTCGCCGTTGTGCGCCACCATCCGGTAGGGGTGCGCCAGCGGCCATTCCGGGAAGGTGTTGGTCGAGAAGCGTTGGTGCACCAGCGCAAGCGCCGACACCGTGCGTTCGTCTTGCAGATCCAGGTAGTAAGTGCCCACCTGATCAGCAAGCAGCAAACCCTTGTAGATGATGGTGCGGCAGCTCATGCTGGGCACGTAGTACTCGTGGCTGTGCGTGAGCTGCAACTTCTGGATCGCCGCCGATGCCGTCTTGCGGATCACGTAGAGCTTGCGCTCCAGCGCATCGGGCACGATCACGTCGGCGCCACGGCCGATGAAGATCTGACGGATCACCGGCTCCTTGGCCCGCACCGTGGGCGACATCGGCATGGCCCGGTCGACCGGCACGTCGCGCCAGCCCAGCAGCACCTGCCCTTCGGCGTGCACGGCGCGCTCCAGCGCCTGCTCGCAGGCCAGTCGCGAGGCGTGTTCCTTGGGCAGGAAAATCATGCCGACACCGTACTCGCCGGGCGGCGGCAGTTCGATGCCCTGGAGAGCCATCTCGCGCGGTAGTACTCGTCGGGAATCTGGATCAGGATCCCAGCGCCGTCACCCATCAGCTTGTCAGCCCCGACCGCGCCACGGTGATCGAGGTTCTCCAGGATCTTCAGCCCCTGGCCGACGATGCTGTGTGCCTTGACGCCCTTGATGTGCGCCACGAAGCCGACGCCGCAGGCATCGTGTTCATGGGCCGGATCGTAGAGGCCTTCGAGGCGAAGGGTGTCGATGTCTTGCTGGCTTGGGGCGGACGAGGTCACGGCGCTCTCCTGGCGGGAAACGGCCGAGAGATTACGGCAGCGCAGCAAAACTGACAATCAAAAAATTCAGGGTCAGATTCTTATTATTGAGCGCTCGACACTGGTGCGAAATTAAATGGTGACATATCAAATTTGGTGCGCCGGCCGAATCTTCGGTGGTCGGCCTCTGGGCCTCGGCGCGACCGGTCGTGACGAGGCAGAGGCCAGTTGCGCGACGAAACGGTCGGATCCCAGCGCCCAGCCCCCCCGCAGTGCCGCTTCGATGGCCTGCACCTGGCGGTCCGGTAACGCGTGCTCGAGCATGCTGCCGTAGGCCATCTCTCGCTCGAAGGGTGTGTTGCCAAGCGCCCAGTACGCCGCCGGATGCACCAGGAACGGGTCCGCAGCGTGACCGCGGTGGGCCGCTTCGCTGGAACATGGCAGCGACACGGCTGCTGCCGCCTGAGCGCCATGCCCCAGTCGTTCGACATACACCATGCAAGGCAGCAACCACGAGGTCGGTTCGATGACGGCCGCCCGGAAGCGGCCTTCCCACAAGCCGCCAACACGGCCGTGGCGTCGGTTGAAGGCCGACGCATGCCGGCGCGCCACCGATTGCATGACCAGGCTCAGACCACTCGCCTGATCGGGCGTAGCCACCAGATCGAGACGCGACTCGAGCACCGAGTAGGCGTGGATTGCGACGTGATGCTGCGCCGCCACCTCGCGCAGCAACTGCAGCAATGACTGGCGGTCGGTGTCATCCTGCACCATCGTCTGGCCGTGCTGCGCGCGCTGGCTCACCACGTGCGGCAGCGCCGGAACGATCAAGCGGGGCAATCGGGCCATGGCGCGCGAGGGTACACCGCGGCAGCGGCGCGGGCCGCCGGCCGCAGGGGACTCAGAAGCGGTGGCGCAGCGCCAGCGCGATGTTGTGAGCGCCCTTGCCCGCCTCGGAGGTCACACCGCCGAAGAATCCGCCGCCGCCCGGGGCGGCCTGAGCGTTGTCGTCATTGTCGAAGCGGGTCAGCACGAAATTGACGTCGGTGCGCTTCGAGAGTGCATAGGTGTAGACAGCGCCGTAGGACTGAACGTCCGCATCGGCGATGGTGCGATCGTCGTAGTGGTTGTAGGCCACCGTCACGGTGCTCGGGCCGAAGTTGAAACGATAGCCCACGTGGAACAAGCGGGAATCCTGGCGCAACGCACGCTCGAAAGCATTGCCGATCAAGGTGGCGAGCGGCGCAAATGCGGGGCTCGGGTTTTGTGCGATCAAGCCCGCAGTCACGTCCGCGCCGACGCCAGGATTGTCGTCCTTGAAGGTCGCATAGAGCGTCGACAGCTTGCCAGGACCCAGGTCCACCGAAGCACCCAGCAGCACATCCGTCAGAGCCTTGTCGCCGACGGCATTGTTGTTGGTGCCGTAGGCCGCCCCCACCGCGAAGCCGTTGCCCTTGTAGTACGCGTTGGCACTCATGTAGCGGTTGTTGGAGGTGGAATCACCGGTTTCGCCGAAGGCATACATCAGCGTGGCCGTGAAACCATCCTTCTGCAGTCGATAGGCCAGGGCGTTGCTCTTGCGGATGTCGACTGCCGCCGGCAGCGTGGCGATCTGTGCGGCCGACAGGCTGGAATCGGTCTGCATCGAATCGAACACGTAGAACATCTCGTAGGCCGGCGTGTACTGCCGACCCGCCAGCACGGCACCGACCGGTGTGACGAGACCGACGAACGCCTGCCGGTCGAAGACGTTGTTGGTCAGGTTCACGCCGATCTGGCTGCCCAGTTGCGCGCCGACCTGGTTCACGACGGTCTGGGTCGTCACGCCCGGGGCCAGCGGGATCAGCGGCACGCCGAGGAACTGCAGATCGAGAAAGCGGTCCGGGACTTGGATGCCCGATGCCGCCCGATTGCTGATGGCGCCGGTGTCGGCCTCGAAACGGCTTTCGAGCACGAAGAGCGCGCGGTAGCCACCCCCTAGATCTTCATTGCCCTTGAACCCCCAGCGCGAGCCTTCCATGATGCCGCTCGCCAACCGCGTCTTGGCGGCGTCCTGCCCCGAAACGTAGTTGATACCGGCATCCACGCTGCCGTATAGCGTGACCGAATTCTGTGCCTGAGCCGACGCGGCGAAAACCGATGTCGCGGCCAATGCGATGAGGGTCTTGTTCATGGGAAACGTCTCCTGCAGATTCTCGAATCGGGCCATCGTGGCGCTGCCTCGACAACCTCTGCAAATGACTGTATCGACGCCCCCCGGAGCCCCGTAGCGGGTCAACACGGGGATGTTGCGATTTGCTCACAA
>NZ_AZSN01000033.1:0-34326 GCF_000576225.1 Methylibium sp. T29-B
GAGCATCTGGTCACTGGCACCGAAGCTGATCATGCTGGTGATGATCTTCGTGCCACCACTGTTGACGGCCGTGGGCGTCGTGCGCGAACGGGAGACCGGGTCGATCTACAACATCTACGCATCCACCGTGAGCCGGGGCGAATTCCTCCTCGGCAAACTTGCGCCCTACGTGGGGATCGCGGTCGTCAACGTCGTGGTCCTGTGGTTGATCGCCACGCAGCACTACGGGGCGCCGTTCAAGGGCAATGCCTGGTTCTTCTTTCTCGCCTCGGTCCTGTTCGTGATGTGCACGACGGGCATCGGACTGCTGGTGTCGCTGCTGGTGCGTACCCAGCTGGCCGCGATCGTGGTCACGGTGGTCGCGACGATGATCCCGGCGCTCGACTACTCGGGCTTCTTGATGCCCGTGGATTCGCTCGGCGCGGAGGGAGGGCTGGAGGCCAGGCTGCTGCCGGCGATGTACTACACGAATATCGTGGTCGGCAGCTTCCTCAAAGGCGTCGGGATCGAAGTGCTGTGGCCGGATCTCCTCGCCCTGGCAGCCTACACGGCAGCGCTGTTCTGCGCCGGCTTCCTGCTGTTCCGCAAGCGGCCTCGCGCATGAATGCCGCCCAACTGCCGAGGCGCACGCTCGCTGTCTGGTGGCGCCGTTTGGGGGTCATGACCCTGAAGGAGGTCCGGCAGTTGCTGCGCGACCCCATCCTGCTGAGCTTCATGGCCTTCGTCTTCACCGCGAACATCTACCTGCAGGGCAGCAGCGTCAGTCTGCAGCTGAGCCGCGCGCCGATGGTGGTGCTGGACGCCGACCACAGCGCGGCCTCGCGGGATCTGATCTACCGCTTCCGTCCCCCGTACTTCCGACTCGAAGGAGAACTCGGCAGTGCGCGCGATGCCATCGGCCTGCTGGACCGCGGTCAGGTCATGCTGGCGCTGGACATCGCCCCGGGCTTTGGCGAAGCGATACAGCGCGGTGAAGCGGCCACCGTGCAGTTGCAGGTGGATGCCACCCACCCCATGCCGGCCTACCTGGCGACCAGCTATGCGGCGCAGATCGTTGGCGAGTACAGCCTGGCGACCGTGCTGCAGCGCGAGGGGCTGTCGATCGCGGACCTGAACGAACTCCCCTCGGTGGTCAACGACCAGCGCATGTGGTTCAACCCGAACCTGACGGACACCTGGTTCATGCCCTTGTCGGAGCTGTTGGAGGGCATCACGCTGTTTTCAATCCTGTTGCCGGCAGCGGCCATGGTCAAGGAGAAGGAACGCGGTACGGTGGAACAGCTGCTGGTGTCGCCGCTGACGCCGTTCCAGATCGTGTTCCCGAAGGTGCTCGCGATGTCTGTCGTGATCCTGGTGGGCGTCAGCCTGAGCCTGTTCGCGGTGCTCGGCCCGTTGTTCGCAGTGCCTGTGCGAGGCAGCCTCGGGCTGTTCTACGTCGTCACGACGCTCTACATCTTCACGAACGCAGGCATCGGGCTCTTCATCGCCACGGTGGCGCGCAACCTTGCGCAGGTCGGCCTGCTCAGCCTGCTCGTCATGGGCCCGATCCTTCTGCTCTCCGGCCTGTGGACACCGCCGGAGGCGATGCCGACGTGGATGCGTTGGGTGACGCTGGCTTCGCCGATGCGTCACTACATCGACGTCAGCTTCGGCATCTTCCTAAAAGGGGCCGGTCTGGAACTGCTGTGGGATTCGATGCTCGCGATCGGCATTCTCGGCGTGTTGATCTTCGCCCTGGGGGTGCGTCGTTTCCGGCGGCAGTTCGGCTGATGGACGTCGTTGACGAAGTCGCCGATGGCTTCTGCCCCATCGCGGTGGCGGCAGCCCTCCTGAGCCGGGAGTGGTCGATCTGGAGGAGCTTCGGCCATGGCGGACACTATCGGCATGAATCTGGTTGACGCCGAGCCGGTCGGGCGGTAGCTGCTGGCCGCGGTGTTGGGATTCCTGGGCGCCGGCATGATCCTGAAGAACACGCAGGGGCAGGTCCATGGGCTGACCACCGCGGCCGGCATCTGGGCCGTGGGCGCTGTCGGGGTCGCCATAGGGACAGGCCTGTACCTGATCGACGTCGTGAGCGCGGCGATCACGCTAGTGTTGCCCGCGAGCGAGGGCGTGTTCCGTGTCGCAGGGCGACGCAGGCACGAGATGCCGGATCAAGCCGGTGACGACCCGCCGATGCGGTAGAGGCCCCTCGGACTGTCATCGTTGCAGCAGGTGACGTTTGTGCTTCACGGTTGCCCAGTAGGCGGCCTGGGGCAACTCGAGCTTCTCTCGCGTGATGACCGGCCACGCAGCCGCCACTTCCGCATTGATGCTCAAGAACTCGAGTTGGTCTGTCGGCAGGTCCGGTTCGGAGCAGATTGCCTCCACCGGGCACTCCGGGACGCACAAGGCGCAGTCGATGCAATCGTCCGGGTCGATCGCCAGAAAATTTGCGCCCTCTCGAAAGGCATCCACCGGACACACGCCGACGCAGGCCGTGTACTTGCAGTTGATGCAAGTCTCAGTGACGACGTGAGTCATGCTCGGCGACGGCTGCGGCGTGCCAGTGCTGCCCCGTCGCCTATCGACCCTTGCCTTGCTTCCGTGCCGCAACCCTGACTCCGGTTCGTGCGCCCGGCGCTGGAGGTGGGTCGATTGCGACAGGATCGCTGGCCGGGAAGGTCGCTGCGAGGGCGTCGTCAAGTTCAGCCTCAACCGCGGCAGCGTCGGCCGCAATGCTCGAATCTCCGCTGACCGGGGAAGTGGGCCGAGCGGCGCGGGCCACCGATGTGGCACCTCGATGTGGCGCGGTGTGTTGCCTTGTCATACGACGTCCCAGGCCGTTCCTGCAATTGTGCCGATCCAGCGGGACCGGTTACCTGACGGCCGGCGGCGGTGCGGGGGCCATCCACTCCTGACGCATCATCAGATGATCCATCATCATCTGCTGCATGCCCATGTATTGGTCCATCATGTACTGGCGCTGCTTCAGCTGATCAGGGGTCAACCGCGAGTAGTGGTCGCGCATCGCGCTCCAGCCCATCGGCCCGCTGCTGCGCACCATGCCTGACCCATGCATCGGGCCGCCCCCAGCGCTGCAACAGCCCATCATGCCCGGACCCCACATCCCATGCATGGCGTTCATCGCGTTCTGCATGGCCACCCAATGCTGATTGAGCAGCGCCTGGCGTTCACCCGGATCCGTGATCTTGCGCAGTCGATCCATCTGCTCCTGCATGCGTTGCAACTGCGTCTGTGCCTCTGCCAGTCGGGCATCGAAGGACTTCAGATCCGGCACCGCCGATGTGGGAGGGGCGCTGTTGGACGCCGACTGGGCTAGCGCAGTTGGGGGCAGAGCAAGCACGAGCACTCCGACAGCCAAGGCGGGGATGATCGAGATCTTCATGGAGGGACCCTCTTCAGCGCAGGCGAACTGCGGAGGCAGCGACGGCACGCATCTCTTCGTTGGCCATGCTACTGCAACAGTGCCAGCGCGTCGCTCCAGCCGCCAGGCAGCCTGGGATGGACGGATCGCATGCCGTCGACGCGAATCAAACCCGATCTAGCTGTGGCCGACCTGCAGTTCCGCTTCAACCGACGCTTGCGCTTGCATGCCATGCTGCCTCGCCTGCTGCAGGCCATGGCCGCGGGCAAACCCTCCACCACGGCTCCGATTCGGGCGCCTGACGTTGCTTGCCAAGCGGGTCCTGACAATCCACCACGCAAAGTTCACGACACAGAACATGCCGCCTGAGCCAATCAGGCGCCCGCCGCAGTTCACGGAACCCATCACTTCAGCGCGATCACGCATCCCGATGCTCATTCGAGACGCCACTTGAAGCTGCGCGGAACGCTCTCGCCACTGCGCTGGATCTGGAGTTCGACCGTCGCAGGTTGAGGCTCCACCGGCGCAAACACGAGCACGCCCTTGCGATGATGACCTCCCGGGCCATCGCCGCGCCACGCCAGCGGCCCACGGCGTTGACCTGAAGCATCGACCAAGAATGCCGACTGCGTCAGGTCCTCGTCAAGCGGCTGCATGTGAGTGCTGAATGCGACGTCGAACTGACGATGATCGCCGCGCTGGGGACGGTGTTCAGGCGCGATGGCCAACTTGTCCTTGACCGCCGTGACCACCGTCGCGGCGTTCTCGTTGATGCGCGCCGGCGCGATGCCGAGCGCGGATTCCTGGCCGTCGCGGATGACCGAGCCGAAGCGCACCGCCGACGAGGAGCAGGTCGGACTCGTGCTCGGCATCAGCGAGAGAACCGCGGTGCGCGAGCAGTTTCCGCGTGCTAGCTAGGCCCACCATCGCGAGTCTCGTTCAGGAACTGGTCTGACTCGACGGGTTGCGGCCGAGATGCAGCACGAGGCCTTGCCGGCAAGGCCTGCCGGCGCGATCTGGCTGACATCGACGGCCCTCCGATCGAAGCCGCTCGCAAAGGCCTCAGTGGCAGTTCCCGCAGCATGAGCCCGCCAGCTTGTCGGGAGCGGTCGGTCCGGCCTGCACGGGCACCGGCGTGTAACCCGCGTCCTTGATGGCCTCGGCCAGTTCCTCGGCGTCGGCCGAGGTCGGCTCCACCTGCACACGGTGCGAGGCCAGGTCGATCGCGACCCTGGCGTCCTTGTCCGTGGCCTTCAGCGCCTTAGTGATGGTGCTGACACAGTGGCCGCAGGTCATGTCGTTGACTTCGAAGGTGATCATCGCTTTCTCCAGTGAGGCTGTTGCCGACACCCATACTCTCGACCTTGCCACCGTTGGAATGTCAACCGATCGGCTGAAGAGACCCTGAGGCCTGTAGGCAATCGCCAACAGGAGTCTTGACCTTGCCATCGTTAGAACCATGAGGATGCGAACACACTGAGCTCCACACCGAGGCACCCATGAACACCTCCACACTCGCCAACCCGCACGGCATCAAGCTCCAGGTCACCGGGATGACCTGCGCCTCGTGCGTCACGCGCGTCGAAAAGACGCTCAAGGCGGTTCCCGGCGTCAAGGAGGCGAGCGTCAACCTGGCGACGGAGCAGGCATCCGTCAACGCCGAGGCTTCCGTGACGGCAGACGCCCTGGCGGCGGCCGTCCGCAAGGCCGGCTACGACGTCGCGACCACCGAGACGGCGCTCCTGGTCGAAGGCATGACGTGCGCCTCCTGCGTCTCGCGCGTGGAGAAGGCGCTCCGCAAGGTTCCAGGTGTCTCCAGCGCCACCGTCAATCTGGCGACCGAGAAGGCGACCATCCAGGCACTGTCCACGGTGCCGGTATCGGTCCTGAAGTCCGCCATCGAGAAGGCCGGCTACGCGGCGAAGGACCTCCAGGAGGAGAAGCCCGAGGCGGCCACTCGACTGCCGGTCTGGTGGCCCGTGGCGGCAAGCGCAGCACTGACCCTGCCGCTGATCGCGCCGATGCTGCTGTCGCTCTTCGGCATCGACTGGATGCTGGGCGGCTGGGCACAGCTGGCGCTGGCGACGCCGGTCCAGTTCTGGCTGGGCTGGCGCTTCTACCGGGCTGGCTGGAAGGCCGTGCTCGCCAAGACCGGCAACATGGACCTGCTGGTGGCGCTGGGCACCTCCGCGGCCTACGGGCTGTCCGTGTATCTCATGTTCAAGCACGCCGGGCACGGCATGCCGCACCTCTACTTCGAGGCGTCGGCGGCCGTCATCACGCTGGTCCTGCTGGGCAAGTGGCTGGAGCACCGGGCCAAGCGGCAAACCGCCGACGCCATCCGCGCACTGAACGCGTTGCGGCCGACCACCGCGCGGGTGCGCCGGAATGGAGCGGAAGTCGACATTCCGGTGGAACAGGTCATCGTCGGCGACATCGTCGTGATCCGGCCGGGTGACCGCGTCGCGGTGGACGGCGAGATCGTCGAGGGTCGCAGCCACATCGACGAGTCGCTGATCACCGGCGAGAGCCTGCCGGTGCCCAAGGGCCCCGGAGACAAGGTCACCGGGGGCGCCATCAACGCGGAAGGCGCGCTGACCGTTCGCACGGCCGCCATCGGTGCGGAGACGACGCTGGCCCGCATCATCCGCATGGTCGAGTCGGCGCAGGCGGCCAAGGCGCCGATCCAGCGCATCGTCGATCGCGTGAGCGCGGTGTTCGTACCGGTCGTCCTGGTCATCGCGCTGGCGACCTTCCTCGGTTGGGGGGCCTTCACGGGGGACTGGGAACACGCACTGATCAACGCGGTGGCCGTGCTGGTCATCGCCTGCCCCTGTGCGCTGGGCCTCGCGACGCCGACAGCCATCATGGCCGGTACCGGGGTCGCCGCGCGACACGGCATCCTCATCAAGGACGCCGAAGCGCTGGAGGTCGCGCATGCGGTGACGGTGGTTGCCTTCGACAAGACCGGTACGCTGACCGAGGGCAAGCCTTCGCTCGCGGCGGTGGCGGCGGCCGAAGGAACCAGTCGTGATGAGGTGCTGCGCCTCGCGGCCGCGCTCCAGAAGTCGAGCAGCCATCCGCTCGCGGTGGCGGTGATGGACAAGGTGCGCGAAGAACGGCTGCCGGTTCCCGAAGCCCACGATGCGAAGGCGCTTCCGGGTCGTGGTGTCGAAGGCACGGTCAAAGGCCGGAAACTGGCGCTGGGCAGCACGCGGATGCTGCGCGAGCTCCAGCTGGACGAAGGCCATCTGCTGGGCGAGGCGCGGCGGCTCGAAGGGCAGGGGAAGACCGTGTCCTGGCTGGTCGGATCGGAAGGCGACCAGTGGCGCCTGCTGGGCCTGCTGGCGTTCGGTGACACCATCAAGCAAAGCGCCGCCGCAGCGGTGGAGCGGCTCCATCAGCTGGGCATCAGGACGGTCATGCTGACCGGGGACAACCGCGGCGCGGCCGAGGCCGTCGCGAAGGCACTCGGCATCGACGAGGTGCGTGCCGAAGTCTTGCCGGGCGACAAGGCGGCCGTCGTGAAGGAACTGCGCGACGCCGGCGCCGTGGTCGCGTTCGTCGGCGATGGCCTGAACGACGGCCCTGCGCTCGCCGCGGCGTCCGTGTCGTACGCGATGGCGGGCGGCGCCGACGTGGCGACCGAGACGGCCGGCATCACGCTCATGCGCGGCGACCCGCGGCTCGTGGCGGACTCGCTGGACATCTCGCGCCGGACCTATTCGAAGATCAAGCAGGGCCTGTTTTGGGCGTTCGGCTACAACGTGCTGGGCATCCCGTTGGCCGCGCTGGGCATGCTGAACCCCGTCATCGCGGGCGCAGCGATGGCCTTCAGCAGCGTGAGCGTCGTGGCCAATGCGCTGACGCTGCGTCGCTGGCAGGGGGCCGCTGATGCGCCAGTTGCGCCGCGGCTGGAGCCATCACAGCCCGTGGCCGTGTCAGGGAGCATCACATGAGCATGAACATCGGTGAAGCGGCCAAGGCCTCGGGGGTGTCGGCGAAGATGATTCGCCACTACGAGAGCGTCGGGCTGTTCCCGGAAGCGGTGCGAACCGAGTCCGGCTACCGCCAGTACACAGAGAAGGAAGTCAGCACGCTGCGCTTCGTCCGCCAGTCTCGCGACCTGGGCTTTTCCATTGAGCAGATCCGCGAGCTGCTCGGGCTCTGGCAGGACCGCAAGCGTCCGAGCCGGCAGGTGCGCGCGCTGGCACTCGCCCACATCGAGGAACTGGACGAGAAGCTCGAGGAGCTCCAGGCCATGAAGGCGACGCTGGAGCACCTCGTGCATTGCTGCCATGGTGACGACCGGCCCGACTGCCCGATCATCGACTCGTTGGCGCAGGAACGAAGCGAACTGGAGAGGCGTCCAGTGGGAGCGACCGGGAGAAGCCGCCGTGGTATGAACGGGCTGCGTGCGGGGCGAGGAGGGCGCGCGACCGATTGACAGCGGGTGCCGGTATGGGGCGAGCGGACCGAGTCATCGTTGGACCCCCACGCCATGGCCACTGAATCCGCGGATCGCCGGCTGTGCTCGCTTGAGCGTTGCAGGCCCGGCCGGCTCGGCCGTGCTGGTGCCGTAGGGCGTGCCTTGCGCCTTCTGGTGTTGACCCGTTGCGAAGATCGGGAAGCCGACCATGATGGCAGCGGCACGCAAGCGTGCGGGTGACTGCGAAGATTGGGCTTCTGCGCATGGTGGACCTGGTCAGATTGTTGATGACCACCAGGCTGCGCACGAGGAACCCCGCGCTGACCAAATGCGGACCGATAGATGACCAACTCGTAATCGTTGCGACGTAATAGCTGGTGGAGAATCTGCCAATGAAAATTCTCGTGATCGAAGACGAGGTCCGCTTGGCGGAATACCTGAAAAAGGGCTTGTCGGAGAGTGGTTATGTCGTCGACCTGGCCCACGACGGCATCGACGGGCTTCATTTCGCTGTCGAGGGCACCTACGACCTGATCGTCCTGGATGTGATGCTGCCGGGACGGGACGGCTTCGAGGTGCTCGCGGAACTGCGCAAGCAGCGCAGGACGCCCGTACTGATGCTGACGGCCCGGGACGCGGTCGAAGACAAGGTCAAGGGGCTGACCGGGGGCGCAGACGACTACCTCGTCAAGCCGTTCTCATTCTCCGAACTGGCGGCTCGTGTCCAGGCCCTGTTGCGTCGCGGCGGGGGAGACCGCGATGGACAGATGCCCACGAGTCTTCGGATGGCGGACCTGGAGGTCGACCTGGCACGACGGAAGGCGACACGGCTGGCAAGCGGCTCGAACTCACACCCAAGGAATTCAATCTGCTGGTGCTGTTGCTGCGTCGGCGCGGGGTAGTCCTGTCGCGCACCGTGATGGCGGAACAGGTATGGGACATCAATTTCGACAGCGACACGAACGTCGTCGAGGTGGCCGTACGCCGGCTGCGTGCGAAGCTGGATGAACCGTTCGAGGTCAAGCTGATCCACACGGTCCGTGGCATGGGTTACGTGATGGAGGAGCGCCAGGAGTGAAGCGGCGCTACCTCGTGGCTGTGGAGCAATCACTTGGGTCGCGCCTCTCCTGGTGGCTGGCGCTGCAAGGATTGATCGCTGCGCTTGCCGTGTCCGGGACGGTCTATGCCGTCAACCTGTGGTTTCTGCAGAGCCGCCAGCATGAAGAACTCGCGTTGAAGAGCGCGGTTGTCCGACATGCGCTCGTGGAAACGGCTGAAAGCTCGGCGGCCGAAGAGTTGCAGCACAAGCTCAAGGACTTTCTCGCCGGCCATGAGGACATGACGCTGTCCATCACGTCCAGCGATGGGGCGGTGATCTTCAGTGCTCCGCGGCCGCCCGAGGGTGGGGATGCTGCTTCGGGCAGCCGGTTTATGCAGGTGTCGTGGGAAGACACATGGCCCGCGGGCGCCGCCGGTGGCGTGCGGGTGGTCCTTGGGCTTGATGTGAGCCGCGACAGGGAACTGCTCAAGCGGCTCGGTTGGATCCTGTTGGCGGCATCACTCATCGGTGCGGGCGTCGTCAGCGTGACGGGGTTCCTGCTGGTCCGCAGAGGCCTTCTGCCGGTGCAGGAATTGGCCGCACAAGTGGACGCGGTCGCTTTGGGAAGGGCAGGGCTGCGGCTGGACGGAGCGGGACAGCCGCTCGAACTCCGGCCACTGGTCGACCGCTTCAACGCGTTGCTGATGCGTGTCGAACGCGCTTACGCGCAATTGGAAGGCTTCAACGCCGACGTTGCGCACGAACTTCGAACGCCGCTGACCACCTTGATCGGTTCGAGCGAGCTGGCCTTGCAGCGCGAGCGACCTGTGGCCGAACTGCAAGACGTGATCGCGGAGAACCTGGAGGATCTGAGGCGCCTCGCGATCATCGTCAACGACATGCTCTTCCTTTCGCAAGCGGACCGCGGCGCAACCGCGCGCCGTTCGCCGGTGACGAGCCTCGCCGCCGAACTCGTCGAGATCATCGAGTACCACGAGGCAGCGCTTCATGACCGGGGTCTGTCAGCCGTATGCGATGGCGACGCGAAGGGTGCCTTTGACATATCTCTTCTGCGCCGCGCGTTGTCCAACTTGTTGAGCAACGCAACCCGCTACGCGGAGCCCGGCTCCAACATTCGGGTCCGGATCGAGTCGGAAGGTGGCCGGTCACGGATCTGGGTAGAAAACAAGGGCATTCCGATCGAGCCGGAGCATTTGCCACGCTTGTTTGACCGCTTCTACAAGGCCGAGCGCTCGCGTCGCCAGGTTGGCACTTCGCACTATGGACTGGGTCTGGCCATCGTCGCCGCCATCGCCCGGATGCACCAAGGCGAACCGTTCGCCAGATCGGCGGATGGCGTCACCGCGATCGGGCTGGACGTACCGTCGAGTTCAGCGGCAGCGCAGCGGGCGTGACCGTCCCTTACCGGCAGCACAAGTCCGAAGCGATTGGCTTTGCCGATGCCTTTGACCATGGCAGTGGCATTGGGGGCGCCGCACACCTTGCCAGAGCAGAGCATGGGTCTGAGCGGTACACGAGTTGGCATCGCATGACGTTGGGCCGCTACTTGACGAAGTTGTAATGGACTGGCAAGCAGTCTGTCGGCGCGCGATTCCTACAGTGGCTCCACGGTGCACGAAAGCACCGCAACCGGTGAACCCCCACAAGAGGTGCACCCATCACAGGAGTCCATCATGAAGTACCGTTTCAGTCTGATCGCGTTGGTGAGTGCCGTGTCTCTGCCCGCGCTGGCGACCTCCGGCATCACCGCGGTTCCGGGTGAAGCCGGCTTCACGACCCATGCAATGCCGTCGGCAAAGTCGCGCGCCGACGTCATCAAGGAACTCGAGGCATGGAAGCGCAATCCGGTTACGGCCAACGGTTGGCGCGAAGTCGGGGGCGAGGCGGGCTGGGTCTTCGTCGGGACGAACAACCCCAGCAAGACGCGAGCGGCGGTCATCGCGGAGACGATCGAAGCCAGGCGTAACCCGGTTACGGCCGACGGCTGGCTCGATGTCGGTGGCGAAGCCGGGGCGGTCTACGTCGGCGTGCAGGGCGACACGCGCAACGCTGCGAATGCCGGCAAGCCTTCCCAGGCAGGCGCAGTCAACGTCCCCGGTGGGCTGAGCCGCAGTGGTCACCAGAGCGGCGCGACAGCCACCTCGCACGTGCATCGCTGATGCATCGGCGGTGGGCGGGCGGCATCAAGACGACGTGGCCAATCAGTAGCGTCGTCCGCCCATCGTCGGGCTACCGACAGCCCTCTGATGAAGCGCCGGCTGGTGCAGCCAGCCGATCTCGGTTGTAGGGGGCGAACGCCCGGAGGTCTGATGCGAAAGACTCAGTCCACGATGGGACGCCGAGCCGCATTGATCGCGCTCGGCTCAGGCACGCTGCTTCTCGCTGCGTGTGCGTCCAAGCCCATTCGGCCGGTAAATGCCGATGGCACGTGGTGTCACCGTGTCGGCAAGGCGCCACGCTACAAGCTGACCTGCACCCGTGCGCCCGTGCCGCCGCCCACCGTGGAGGCCGAGGCCAAGCGATTCGCCGTTTCGGCGGATAGGCTCACGGTGTACGTGGTGCGCAAGCGGTGGGCTGATGCCGCCAACGTCGTCAAGCTGACCGTCGACGGAAGTGCACAGACCGAGACCGTGCCAGAGTCCTTTGTCCGCTTGAGGCTGCCGCCCGGTGAGCATGCCCTGCGGGCGACCTGGGCACGAGGAGAGGCCCAGGCGATCATCAGCGGCGCCGCAGGCGAGATCCGATTTCTTGAACTTGTCGGCTCGGTTTGGGCTTGGGGAAGCACCTTCCAGTTCGTGCCCGGCGACGAGGCGAGCAGGGATCGTGTCCTTAGCGTTCGCATGGTGGCCGACGTCGGATGAGACCGGCGCAGACCAACCACCGCCGTCGGCCAGAAGTCTCGAAAACATGACGATTCCGTAAGCCTTTTGAGCGGATCGTGTCGGACGGCAATCCGTAGACTGCGGCGCAGGATGATGTTTCTCAATGCACTAGGGTAAAGTTCCGAGTATGTCGGGTGTGGTTCGCCTCCTTCTCATCTGGTTCATCGCTGCTGCTGTCCCCCTGAAGGGCTTGGCAGCGGTGACCATGGGTGGGTGCGGGCCGGGACACCACTCTCCCAGCCAGTCTGGCGAGGTCGTTCAGCACACCACGCACGTTGACTCCGCTGATGCGCGCGAGGATCTCCGGTTCGACGACTCCGTCAGCGCAACCGAGGCGGTGAACGAAGTTCTCCAGACGGCGTCGGATCCTTCGACGGGACATTCGGCGCAGCTGAAGATGAAGTGCAGCAGTTGCGCTCCGTGCTGCAGCGCCGCAGCGCCCGCGCTCGAGCGGGTGAGCGTTTCGCATGCGGATTCGACATCAACCGCTGTTGCCTTCCTGGAAACCCGCTTTCCAGCGGTCTTTGCGCACGTGCCGCACAGGCCTCCCCGCCTGATCCTCGCCTGACTGCCACCCTGGTTGATCGCCCCGCGGCGATACGACCAGCATCGTGAACCGGTCCAACGCCTGCTCAGCAGGCCTGGTGAGCCGGACCGACTCAAGCGAGGATGTCATGAAGATTGCCATGTTCCGCTGGCTTGCGCCGGCATTCCTGGTTGCGGTCTGCTCTGCGAGCCTGGCCCAAACCGCGGCCGGCAAGAGAGCCGATCCACTCGATTCCTCGGCCGCCGTTCCGCACCTGGTGTTCCAGTCGACGCTTGGCGGCTACCAGCGTCACGCCGAACAGCCCGTGGGATCCTGGCGCGAAGCCAACGAGACCGTCAACCGCGTCGGAGGCTGGCGGGCCTATGCGCGCGAGGCTCGGCAGCCTGACGCACCCGCCACGAACAACGCGCCTTCGAAGCCGGCAACGCCGGCGCCGGCCAGCGCACCCGCCGGGCACGGCGGGCACAAGATGAACTGAGGTCAAGCGGATGAATTCACCTTCCCATCTCGGGCGTGTCGCGCCCGACCGCCCGAGCGTGCGGCGCTCGGGCCTGCTCGTCGTCCTCCTGGCTTCCGCAGTGCTTGCGGGCTGCGCCAGCTTCTCGCCGGACGCGGGGTTCTCGTCGATCGAGTCCGCGGCCAAGGACAAGCTCGGCAAGGACGTCCGCTGGGCGCGCAGCGATGCCGATGCCGACGCCATCGATCGCCGCGTCCAGGAGTTGCTCGCCAAGCCGCTCAGCGTTGACGATGCGGTTCAGGTCGCCCTGCTCAACAACCGCGGTCTGCAGGCTCGTTTTCAGGACCTCGGCATCACCGAGGCCGAGGTCGTGCAGGCCGGGCGCCTGCCGAACCCCGGATTTTCGTTCGGGCGCCTTCGGAAGGGCGACGAGATCGAGCTGGAACGCGGGTTGCACCTGAACCTCGCACGGCTGTTGACGCTGCCCATGGTTTCGCGGCTGGAAGCGCGCCGCTTCGAGCAGGTCAAGCGCGAAGTCACGATGGATGTTCTGTCGCGCGCGGCCGAGACGCGCAAGGCCTACTTCCAGGCCGTCGCAGCCGAAGAGACCGTGCGCTACATGCGGCAGGTGAAGCAGACGGCCGAAGCGAGCGCCGAGCTGGCTCGGCGCATGGAGCAGGTCGGCAACTTCAGCAAGCTGGCGCGGGCGCGCGAGCAGGCCTTCTACGCCGACGCCGCCCTGGGCCTCGCTCGCGCCGACCAGGCGCAGCGTGCTTCGCGTGAGCGGCTGGCGCGCCTGATGGGCGTCTGGGGCCAGCAGACCCAGTTCCAGCTGCCCGAGCGCCTGCCGGACCTGCCGGCCGAGGTGCGAAATCAGCCCGACATCGAAGCGATCGCGCTGTCCCAGCGACTCGACGTGCAGGCCGCCAAGCTGGGCGCGGAGCAGACCGCGCAGAACCTGGGCCTGACCCGCACGACGCGTTTCATCAACGTGCTGGAACTCGGGCTCGTTCGCAACACGTCCAACGAGGCCCCGCGGCAGACGGGCTGGGAGATCGGTCTGGAACTGCCCCTCTTCGATTGGGGCGGCGCCCGGGTGGCACTCGCCGAAGCGATCTACATGCAGGCACTGCATCGAGCGGCGGAGACCGCGATCAACGCCCGCTCGGAGGTTCGCGAGGCCTATGGCAACTACCGGGCCGCCTACGACATCGCGCGCCACCAGCGTGATGAGATCGTGCCGCTCAAGAAACGGATCTCGGAAGAGCAGGGGCTGCGCTACAACGGAATGATCATCGGGGTCTTCGAGCTCCTTGCCGACGCACGCTCCCAGATCACGAGCGTCAATGCATACATCGAGTCGCTGCGCGACTTCTGGCTGGCCCAGTCGGATCTCGACATGGCGCTCATCGGCAAGGCGGCCGTGGCCTCGCCCACTGGCCCCGCCGCCGCAGCGGTAGATGGCGGCGGCGCCGGCCACTGACCCCTTCAATCAAGGATCTCGAACATGGTTTCCCGACGCAACTTCATCGGCGGCGCTGGCGCAGTGACCGCCGCGGTGAGCGCCGCAGCGGTCAGCAAGGTCGCGATGGCGGCATTGCCCGAGCCGGTCATCCAGACCAAGCCCGACACGATGCCGCCGCTGGTGCCCAACACCGGCCGGCCCTACAACCCGGTCGTCACGCTCAACGGCTGGACGCTGCCCTGGCGCATGAACAACGGCGTGAAGGAGTTCCACCTCGTCGCCGAGCCGGTGGTGCGCGAGATGAGCCCCGGCTTCAAGGCTCACCTGTGGGGCTACAACGGCCAGAGCCCGGGGCCGACGATCGAGGTGGTCGAAGGTGACCGCGTGCGCATCTTCGTCACCAACAAACTTGGCGAGTTGACCAGCATCCACTGGCACGGCCAGCGCCTGCCCAACGGCATGGACGGCGTGACGGGGCTGAACCAGCCCGGTATCCCGCCGGGCAAGACCTACGTGTACGAGTTCGTCGCGCGCCGCCCCGGCACCTTCATGTACCACCCGCACGCCGACGAGATGGTGCAGATGGCGATGGGGATGATGGGCTTCTGGATCACGCATCCGAAGAACAAGCATCCGCTGATCGACGAGGTGGACCGCGACTTCTGCTTCCTGCTCAACGCCTACGACATCGATCCCGGCAGCTACACGCCGAAGATCATGACGATGCTGGACTTCAACCTGTGGAGCTGGAACAGCCGCATCTTCCCGGGCATCGACCCGCTGGTGGTGAGCCACATGGACAAGGTTCGCATCCGCATCGGCAACCTGACGATGACGAACCACCCGATCCACCTGCACGGGCACGAGTTCCTGGTCACGGGCACGGATGGCGGGCCGACGCCGAAGAGCACGCGAAAGTATGAAGTGACCGAAGACGTCGCGGTCGGGCAGATGCGGCAGATCGAGTTCCTCGCCGACGAGGAAGGCGACTGGGCGTTCCATTGCCACAAGAGCCACCACACGATGAACGCGATGGGTCACGACGTGCCGACGATGATCGGCGTGGACCATCGCGGTGTCGCGCGGCAGATCACCAAGCTCGTGCCCGAGTACATGGTGATGGGCGAGCGCGGCATGAAGGACATGACCGAGATGGAGATGCCGCTGCCCGACAACACCGCGGCCATGATGACAGGGCAGGGGCCGTTCGGTGCGGTCGGCATGGGCGGCATGTTCAGCGTCGTGAAGGTCCGCAAGGGACAGAAGCGCGGCGACTACAGCGACCCGGGCTGGTACAAGCACCCACCCGGCACGGTGGCCTACGAGTTCACCGGCGAACTGCCGGACCCGGCACGCTTCAAGGCGGAAGGTACCGGCTCGATGCCCTCGGTCGCGAAACCGGGCCAAGAGGTCGAAGTCAAGGTGCGCAAACCCGGCGGCGGGCATGCAGGCCACAACTGAGCGGCGCGAGCCGACTCTCCATCTGTCCAATCCGCAACAGGAAGGAAACCTGATGAAGCAGTTCAAGCAATTTCTCGTGGCCGCGCTCGTGGCCGTCACCGCCTCCGCGATGGCGCACGGCGACGAGGACCATGCCAAGAGGGCCGGCCCGGTCAAGAAGGAACAGAAGGACTGGGGGATCGCCGGGGACGCCAAGTCCGCCAAGCGGACCATCGAAATCGGCATGGGCGACAACATGCGCTTCACGCCCGACCGCATCGAAGTGCGGCAGGGTGAAACCGTCAAGTTCGTCGTGCGCAACACCGGCAAGACCATGCACGAGTTCGTGATCGGCACGAAGGCCGAGAACGACAAGCACGCCGAGCTGATGATCAAGTTCCCGACCATGGAACACGACGAGCCGTACATGGCTCACGTGGGACCGGGCAAGACCGGAGAGATCGTCTGGACCTTCAACCGGCCGGGCGACTTCGACTTCGCATGCTTGATCGCGGGCCACTACCAGGCCGGCATGGTCGGCAAGATCAAGGTTGCCGCGTCGAGTGCCAAGGGTGACGGGCATGCGCACAAGCATTAACCCGGCGCGGCCCGCCAAGGCTCGTCGAGCACTGCTGGTGGCTACCGGAGCCGTTGCGCTGCTCGGGCCAGGCCTGCTGCGCGCGCAGACGCAGCCTCTCCATATGGAGGTGTGGAAGAGCCCTTCGTGCGGCTGCTGCAAGGAGTGGATCAAGCACGTCGAGTTGCACGGTTTCCGGGTGACGGTGCACGACGTCGGCAACACGGCGGTTCGCGCACGCATGAAGCTGCCGATGAAGCTCGGCTCCTGCCATACCGCGGTGGTCGGCCGCTACGCCGTCGAAGGCCATGTGCCTGCGGCCGACGTTCTCCGTCTGGTCAAGGAGGCGCCCGATGCCGTGGGTCTGGCGGTCCCCGGCATGCCCGTCGGTTCTCCCGGCATGGACGGTCCGGACTACGGCGACCAGCGGGATCCCTTCGACGTGCTGCTCGTCGCCCGGGACGGCAGCACGCGCGTTTTCAGCTCCTATCGTTGACCCAAGAAAGGAACGTCATGAAATCTGCACTCTCCACCCTGATGATCTCGATCGCCCTCAGTACGTCCGCCTGGGCACAGCAGAAGGCCGACGAGCACGCGGGTCACCATGCCGCGAGCAGCCCGACGGCCGCGGCCGACGAGATGACCGACGCGGAAGTCCGAAAGGTCGACCTCGACGCGGCCAAGATCACGTTGAAGCATGGCGACATCAAGAGCTGGAAATGCCGGCCATGACCATGGTGTTCAACGTGCGCGACAAGGCCATGCTCGGCCAGGTCAAGGCCGGAGACAAGGTGAAGTTCAAGGCCGTCAACGAGGCGGGCAAGTTCACGGTCACGGACCTCAAGGTGGTTCGCTAAGTCCTGCGAGGACGGCGCGATGCGCTCATCGGCCGCGAAGGTGCTCAGCGTCGGCATTGTTGCGACGCTGAGTGCCGCGGGTCTGGCGTGGCATGAGTGCGTGTTGCTCGCGGCCTCCGCGGCTGCTGCGCATCGGCTGTTCCTTTGGCGCATGGACGCCGCCGCTCCATGGGATGCATGGCGCGCCGGTGTGCGATGTCTCTTCGCCGGCCTGCTTGGGCTGCTGGCCGCCGTTGCGCTGTTCGCCATCATCGCGGCCGGCTTGGCGGGCTACTGGGAGATGGGGCACCGCCATGCGCGCGCCACGCTCGCATTGGTCACCGCCGCCGCCGCCCTCCTGGTCCTTGTGCAGTTGGACTGGCGGGCCCGTTGGGCCGAAATGCGCTTTTGGGCCTTCAGCGCCGGTGGCATCGCGGTGACGTTCGCGGCCTTGCGGCCCGACCTGGAGTTGCTCCCATGCCTGGTCTCCGCAGGCATCGGGACGTGGCTGGGCTTTGCAAGCTGGCGGATGGTCCGAACGCAGGCGCGCGATCTCCTGCGATCAGACGCGAGGATGTGAGGCCGATCAGGACGAGCGCATGAAACGAAGCCGGTTGCTCCTGGCGGTCGCTGCGATCGGGGCGGTGGCCCTGCTCGTTGCCATCTCGCGCCTGGCGCCAAAGCTGGCAAGCACCGGGCTGCTCAAACCTGACGATGTCGAGGTGACGGCGCGGGGGCGGCAGGTCTACGGAACGCACTGTGCCGCCTGTCACGGGGCGAAGCTCGAGGGCCAGCCCAACTGGCGCCAGAGAGACGCGCAAGGCCGCCTGCCGGCACCGCCACACGACGCCACCGGGCACACGTGGCACCACCCCGACGAGACGCTGTTCCAAATCACGAAGTTCGGCGTCGCCAAGGCTGCCAACCTGGCGTCGTACGAATCCTCGATGCCTGCGTACAAGGGCGTGCTGACCGATGCCGAAATCGTGGCCGCGCTCTCCTGGATCAAGGCCCAGTGGCCCGTCAGCATCCGGGCCAAGCACGACGAAATGAACCGAAGTTCGTCCCAGCAGCGCTGAGCCGATGCCGCACGAGTTCAGGAACCTCTCGAGTCTTTCGCACGGCGAGTTGGGGCTCATGCTGGTCGGCGGCTTGGCGAGCGCTGCGGTCATCATCGGACTGGCGCTGGTCCTCGCCTGGAAGAACCGTCGCAGGAATGCCGACGGGAGCCGGCCACAGCAGCCGAAGCCTCGGAAGGCGAAGCGCCGAAAGCGACGATGAGGCCGGGTGGGGAAACGTGTCGCGCGTCAAGGCAGCACCGTGCGACATCGAAGATGATGCTGACCCAACAAGGATCAAAGTTCATGCAGACCGCCAGAATCGCCATGACCGCCATTGCGTTGGTGACGGCAGGCCAAGCCTTCGCGGCCTCCCACATCGTCGAGATCGCCTGGAGCCGCGACGGCGCGTTCGCTCACGGCGCCAGCGTCGAGCCCGGCAAATTCGTCGAGCTTTGCGGCAAGCTCGCGCCGGGGGACTCCATTCGCTGGGAGTTCGCCGCGTCGGTACCCGTCGACTTCAACATCCACTATCACGTGGGCAAGGAGGCCGAGTTCCCGGCCAAACAGGCTCAGGTGAGTTCCGGGCAGGACACCTTGCGGGTTGCGGTGCGCGAGGACTACTGCTGGATGTGGAGCAACAAGTCGTCGAGCCGGGCGAGAGTCGATGTTCGGCTTCAGCGCCAGAACTGAGGTCGTGGCGGCCGATGCGCATGGGGACCGAGACACTGCCGCTGAAGCGCATTGACGCGGGGCACGGTCAGCATTGCGCAGTCCTGCTGCACGGACTGGGCGGGACCCATCGCTACTGGACCTGCGGTCCGGTGCCGTTCGCACTGTCGGGGCACCGCACCGTCCTGATCGACCTGCTCGGCTTCGGTGAGTCGCCGAAGCCCTGGACGCGCTACAGCGTCGAGCGCCACGTCGCTGCTTTGCATGCGAGCCTGGCCGGGGAGCGCTCCCTGACGCTGGTCGGGCACTCGCTCGGGGCCGCGCTGGCACTTGCCTATGCCGCCCGCTATCCGTCGGTCGTCAGGCGGCTCGTGCTGATCAGTCTCCCCAACTTCGGTGGCGCCGAAGGAGCCGTCGCCTGGTTTGCGCGGCAGCGTGGCGGCTGGATCTACACGAACATGTGGGCGACCGCGCTCGCATGCATCCTGACGCGGCGCGTCGTCGGACGCCTGTTGCCGCGCCTTCTTCGCGACATCCCGCGCGAAGTCGCCGAAGACCTCGTTGCGCACAACATGGTGTCATCGACCTCGTCGTTGTGGGAGGCCCTGTATCGGCATGACCTGCGCGCCGAGGCCGAGGCGACGGCGCAGATCCTGCCGGTGCTGATGTTGCACGGCGGTGCGGATCTGACCGCGCCTTTGGCTGGGGCGCAGGAACTGGCGGCCACGCGCTCGACGTGGGAGATGCGCATTCTCGGCGGCGTGGACCACCATCCCTGGTTGCGAGTGCCGCACGAATGCATGCAACACATTGAGCAGTGGCTGTCGCGACTCGGGGAGCAGGCGCCGGTGAACCCCGCCGAGCAATCTGCTCGCGCCGCAGGCCCCGGCGTGAAGGTGCACCCATGAGCGGCGTGTCCCTGTCGGACCTGATGGGCGTCGGGATTGCGCTGGCGGCGGGCCTGCTCATCGGCCTGGAACGCGGCTGGCATCAACGTGATCTGCCCGACGGCCACCGCGTTGCCGGTCTGCGCACGTTTGCGCTGATCGGCTTGCTCGGCGGCCTGAGCGGTCTGCTGTCGCAACGATGGGGGGCAATCATTCTGGTCGTCGTGCTGGCCGTGGTGGCGCTGCTGATCCTGGCTGGCTACATCGTGACGGCCCGCATGCACAGCGTCATGGGCCTGACCACGGCGATGGCCGCCATCACCACGTTCCTCGTCGGCGTGCTGGCGGCGGGTGGCAGCACACTGCTCGCCGCTGCCGTCGCGGTGGTGACGGTCGCGCTGCTGCAACTCAAGCGGCCGATGCACAGCGGCATCGGCAAGCTCACCGAAGGCGAGTTGACCAGCGGCATTCAACTGCTGCTGATCAGCGTCGTCATCCTTCCGGTCCTCCCCGATCGCGGGTTCGGTCCCTTCGAGGCGCTGAATCCGTACAAGCTCTGGTGGGCGGTTGTGCTGCTCGCGTTGCTCTCGTTCCTTGGATTCGTCCTGATGCGTTGGTTCGGTGCCCGGCGCGGTCTGACCCTGACCGCACTGCTGGGCGGACTCGTGTCCAGCACGGCCACCACCGCGACGCTGGCGCGCTGGTCCAAGGAGAGTCCGCAGTGGCGGCCACTGGCTGCCGGAGGGGCAACGCTCGCGTGCGCGGCCATGTTCGGCCGCATGGCGGTGCTTGTCGGCGTCGCCGCGCCGGCTCTCGGCACGGCGACCATCGGGACCCTGGCCGCCATGGCCGTTGCCGGGGCTGCCTTCGGCGCGCATCTGACCACGCGCGAGCATGCGGCGGATCTGCCGGATCTGTCGACGCAGAATCCGCTGAAGCTGACCGCGGCCGTCCAGTTCGCGCTGTTCCTTGCTGCGGTGCTTCTGGCCGGGCGATTCCTCGCGGACCGGTTCGGTGACGCCGGATTGCTGGTCACGGCGGCGATCTCCGGCCTGGTCGACGTCGATGCCATCACCCTGTCGGTGGGCCGAATGGTCGGCGATGGGGTCGTGGGCGGCTCGGTCGCGGCCCTGGCCGTCTTTCTCGCGGCCGCCGTCAACCAGGTCACCAAGCTCGGGCTGTTGTGGGTGCTCGACAGTCGATCGCTGGCGCTGAGGGTGCTGCCGGCTTATGCGGTGATGGCACTTGTCGGTGTCGGAGCAGCGCTCGCACTGCGCTGAACGGCGTTGACTTTCCAGCTGTGGCACCTGTTCCTGCTGGCCAGCGCTTCGCTGCTCGGCCTGCTCTTGGTGCTCGTACTCGCCGAGCCCGGGCTGCCCTACGACATCGACGACCGCCTCCCGTCGCCGGAAGATCACGAGTTCATGGGCCTGCTCGCAGCGCTGGTCGATGCTCCCGTCGCGAAGGCAGCCTCGATCGAGGTGCTGACGAACGGGGTCGCGTTCTATCCGGAGGAGTTGGCCACCATCGCCCGCGCCCGTCGCAGCGTGCACCTGGAAGCCTACGTGTTCCATGTGAGCGCTGTGACGGACAAACTCGTCGACCTGCTGACCGAGCGTGCGCGCGCCGGCGTCAGCGTGCGCCTGGTCATCGACGCGATCGGCAGCTGGCGAACGCCTTCTGCGTACTTCGACGGGCTGCGCGCGGCTGGCGGCGAGATCGCCTGGTACCAGCCGGTGCGGTGGCACACGCTGAAGCGGTTCAACAACCGCACGCACCGCGAACTGATCGTCGTCGATGGCGAGGTTGCGTTCGTCGGCGGTGCTGGCTTCGCGAGCTGGTGGGACACCGGGCCGCCCGGTCAGCCGCCGTGGCGCGACACCATGGTGCGGCTCGAAGGAACCATCGTCACGTCGGTGCAGGCCGCCTTCGCCGAGAACTGGCTCGAGAGCACCGGCCAGCTGCTCACCGATCCCGGATCCTTTGCCCACTGCCGCGCTCTCGGCAGCCAGCCGGCCGTGGGCACCGATGCGATCATCGTGACAGGTACGCCGTCGGCGGGCCGGGCTACGCGGGCACGCATGTTGTTCCAGTTGCTGATTGCCGGCGCGCGCCGGTCGATCCGCATCACCTCGCCGTACTTTCTGCCGGACCGCAGCATGCGGGCTGAACTGCGAAAGGCCGTGCAACGCGGCGTGCGTGTGCAGGTCGTCGTGCCTGGCGCTTTCAACAACCACCCGATCGCCCGGCGGGCGAGCCGGCGCCGCTATGGGGACCTGCTCAGCGCCGGCGTGGAAGTGCTGGAGTACGAACCCGGCATGAACCACAGCAAGGCGCTGCTCGTCGACGAGCTGTGGGTCGTCGTCGGGTCCAGCAATTTCGACAACCGATCGTTCGGCCTGAACGACGAACTCAATCTTGCCTTGCCCGATCGCGCGCTGGCAGCGCGCCTGCGCGAGGACTTCGAGCGCGACGCTGCGCTCAGCAGGTCCGTCGACCTGCGCGATTGGCGCCGGCGGCCGATGTCCGAGCGGCTGCTGGCGCTGCTCGGTGCGGTGGTGGAGCGGCAGCAGTAGGGCATTAGGGCGGTACCGCGACTCGTTGACGTGAGCGGCCGATCGGGACCGGAGTCCGTAGTCGACTACGGAGCATTGTTGATGCCGATCAAACGGCGTTGGCGAGTCCGCGCCTATTCTCGACTCGACGACTCCGCCTCGTTTCGCCCACGCGTCATCATCATGTTCAGCGATCGCCGACGTCTCCGCCGATGGGCAGCCCGGGTGCTGCTCGTGTGGCTGTTCGGCCTCGCGATGGGCGTGGCCAACGCCTGCGCTCTGGGCGAGCCGGCGCATCACCGCTCCGATGCGGCGACGCCTTTTGCCGCCGACGCTGTTCAGAAACACCAACACGGCGACGAGCAAGGTGACCTCGCCAAGGTCAACTGCCTGGACTTCTGCGAGAAGCCCTCTCTCGGTGCTCCGCAGTTGAAGGTGGTCGGTGATGGCTTGGCTGCGCTGGGTTTCGCGCTGCCGGTCTCCCACACGCTTTCGGTAGCCGGCCAGGCCGATCCCGCAGTGGGTCGCCTGATGGTCGACTCGCCGACCCTGCCCGGCGGGCCCCCGCCGCGCATCGCGTTCCAGCGCCTCGCGCTTTGACACCCCCGGACGCCACGCGGATCTGATCCGCGTCGCGCCCTGCCTTCCGTTCGCCATCGCGCCCGCAGCGGCGCTGTGAGGCAGCGGCATTCCCCGTTCGTGTTTGCGTTCCGTGTCGTTCCTTACATCAGGAGTCTTGTCATGCGTACCCCCTTCCTTCTGACGTCCCTTGTCGCCCTCGCGGTCGGCGCTTCTGCCGCGGTGGCACAGGAACGTCCCGCGGCCGACCCGGCTGCCGCTGCCGCGGCTTCTGTGCCGATGCCCATGGACTGCAATGCCGGCGCGATGAAGCGCCATGACCACGGCGCCGAGCGCAATGCGCCTTCGGCCAGGTCCATGCCCTGTGCGCCAGCCGAAGCGGCATCCGGCGCCAAGTCCAAGGCCAGGACCAAGCCCGTGCACGACCACGCGAAGTTCCACAAGAACCAGTGACCGACGCATCAACGCAGCCAGGAGATCTTCCATGAACCACTCCCATGAACACGGCAACGGCGGCCCGTCCGGCCCGAACTGGTCCCGCATCAATCAATGGGTGCTGTGGATCGGTCTGGCTGCCGCAGTCGCCTGGATGTTCTTCCGCCACAACGCGCACCTCGGGCAACTGCTGCCATTCCTGATCCTGCTGGCCTGCCCGCTGATGCACCTGTTCGGGCACGGCGGGCATGGTGGCCACGGTGGGCATGGCGGCGGGTCGGAGACGAAGCCCAAGGACGACGCGCGCCAGCTTCCCCCCGGTGGCCAGGGCGGCCACCAGCACTGAAACCCAAGGAGTCCCAACATGCAAACCACTGAACTCAAAGTCAACGGCATGACCTGCGGGTCCTGCGTCGCGTCGGTCACCAAGGCGCTCAAGCGCGTCCCCGGCGTGCAGGACGTCGAGGTCGATCTCGGCAGCGGCATCGCGCGTGTCCGCGGCGAGCACGCCGCGCATCAGGTGCCGGAACTCGTCGCTGCGCTGGGCGAGGCTGGCTATCAAGCGGACGCTGCGGCTGGCGCCCAAACCGCGCATCAGCATCCGACCGGTGGCTGTGGCAGTGGTGCCGGTGCGGCCACCAAGGGTCGCGGCGGTTGCTGCTGCGGTTGAGACTCATGTCGACATCGAACACCGCCGTTGCGACCGATTCCGCGGGCCTCACGCCTGGTCGCCTGGTCGTCCGCTATTGGCTGGACGCGCTGTGGCGCGCCACAGCGGCGGCCGACACGCTGCGCGAGCGTGCGGCCAACATGAGCGCGCACGAGGCCGCAGGTATGCCGCCGCTGCTGCACTTTGAGTCCGAGCCGGTGGCAGACGGGCGGGACCTCGATCCGCCGTCGAACTACCGGCTGCTGCGCGTCACGCGCTGCGGCACTGACGCGCTTGAGAAGCACGTGCGCAAGGGCGCCGCACCGGTGATCGTCGTCGACCCGCGCGCCGGGCATGGTCCCGGCATCGGCGGCTTCAAGCGCGATTCGGAAGTTGGCATGGCGCTGCTCGAAGGCCACCCGGTCTACTTCGTCGTCTTCGACCCGGAGCCGGTCGAGGGCCAGACGATGGGGGCCGTCGTGCAGACGCTGGCGGCCTTCATCGACATCGTTGCCGGGCGCCATCGCGGCAAGGCACCGATCGTCTACGGCAACTGCCAGGGCGGCTGGGCGATCACGCTGGCGCTATCGCATTGCCAGCATCGCGCGGCGCTGGCGGTGCTGAACGGCTCGCCGCTGTCGTACTGGGCCGGTGAGCGCGGCGTCAACCCGATGCGGCTGCTGGGCGGCTTCACCGGTGGCGTCTGGCCGGCGCACTGGATGTCGGACTTGGGCAACGGCCGCTTCGATGGCGCGTGGCTGGTGCAGAACTTCGAGGCGTTGCGGCCCGAGGGCGTGTTCAGGAAGTACGACACGCTCTTTGCGCAACCGGAGGCCGAGCGCGATCGCTTCCTGGAGTTCGAGCGCTGGTGGAACGGCTTCTACCAACTCGCACGAGAGGAGATGCTGGCCATCGCCGGGGAGCTGTTCGTCGGCAACCGCCTCGAGAACGGGGAGGTCGTGGTCGACGGCCATTGCCGTGCGGATCTCAAGCGCATCGGGGCGCCGCTGGTGATCTTCAGCTCCTACGGCGACAACATCACGCCGCCGCACCAGGCGCTGGGCTGGCTGAAGGAAGTGTTTGCCACGACCGAGGACCTGGTGGCTGCCGGCCAGCGTGTCGTCTACCTGCTGCACAAGCAGGTGGGCCACCTCGGCATCTTCGTGTCGGCGGGCGTGGCGCGGCGCGAGCATCGCGCCATCCTGCACCACGCCGGAACGATCCAGGACCTTGCGCCCGGCCTCTACGAGATGGTTCTCGACGACGCCGCCACGGGCGACGGCGCCACCGCGGCCCGCTTCGAACCACGTCGCCTGGAGGACCTGCCGTTCGACGCCAACCCGGCTGGATTCGACAAGGTGCAGGCGCTGTCCGAGGCCGCCGAGCGTGCCTATGCGCAATGGGTCTCGCCGTGGGTGCGCATGGCGGTCACGCCCGCATCCGCACGCCTGCTGCGCGAACTGCATCCGATGCGCGTCAGCCGGCAGGTCTGGTCCGAAAGGGCGACGCCGGCGCTGGCCTGGTTGCCGTGGATGCAGCAGTGGCTCGACCAGTGGGGCGCGCACGACTCGGACCGCAAGGCCAACCCCTGGTACCAGCTGGAGCGCGTCGGCGCGGACGCCTACGCGCAGGCCTGGGAGTCGTGGCGCACGAGCCGCGACCTCTGGGCCGAGCTGGTGTTCCAGCAGATCTATGCCCGATGACCAGCAGGCCGATCGCCGAGAGGAGTCACGCCATGAGAACCATCCCGCTGCCGGCACAAGGCTGGCGATTCCTCACCGCGACGTGGCTGTTGCTATTGCTGGCCACGATGCTGAGCCCGGCGCTGGCCCAGAGCCGGATGGAGCGGTCCGGCGTCACCCTCTACTGGGGGCTCGTGCCGGCCGCGGTCGTGGCCGACAAGCATGCGCTGGCCGAACTGCACGGCGGTCCGCCCAAGGGCGGTGGTCAGGTGCACCACCTCGTCGTGGCGCTCTACGACAGCGCGAGCGGCCGTCGCATCGAGGACGCGGTGGTGCGCGCGCAGCTCAGCGAAGCTGGCATCGTCGACGAGCCGGCGAAGTACCTGCTGCCGATGAAGGTCAACGACCAGGCCAGCTACGGGCAGGTCTTCGGCGTTGCCAAGGACGGGCCGTACCGGTTCCGGCTCTGGGTGCGGCTGCCGTCGCGGACCGACGAGATCGAGTTCAGGTTCGACGCCTGGTCGCCGCACCGCGCCGAGCGCTGAAGGAGAAGGGCAATGACCATACCGACGAAGCTTCCCGACACCGACCAGGGTCGCGCCCGGGCCCGGTGGATCTTCTGGGCGTTCGCGGCGGTGGCGCTGCTGCTGCTGGTACTGGAACACCGGGCGCATGCGCTCGGCTGGTGGCTGCACGCGCTGCTCGGACTGTGCATCGTGCTGCTGTACCTCCTCGTGCGATTCCAGGGTGACGGCGTACGAAAGAGCGGTCCGCGCTGAACGCCGGTCGACCCTCGAAGTAACACAGCAAGGCGATTCAATGGAAACCATCGATCTTTCCGGCCGCCGGGGCCTCGTGGTCGGCGTCGCGAATGCCGACAGCCTGGCCTGGTCTGCCACGCGGCACTTCCGCAATGCCGGTGCGGAGCTGGCCATGACCTACTACAACGAGAAGGCTCGGTCCTTCGTCGCGCCGCTCGCGGAGGAGGTGCAGGCGCAGCTGCTGCCGTGCAACGTGCTGGAGGAGGGGCAATTGGAGGCGGTCTTCGACGCCCTACGCGACCGCTGGGGCAGGCTCGACTTCGTCTTCCACTCGATCGCGTCGGCGCGCAAGGAAGACCTGCAGGGCCGCCTGGCCGACTGCTCGGGCGTCGGGTTCGCCGAGGCGATGCTGGTGTCCTGCCACTCCTTTATCCGCATGGCCAAGCTCGCAGAGCCGCTGATGCGGGAGGGCGGCAGCCTGACGACGGTCAGCTACTACGGCGCCGAGAAGGTCGTCGAGCACTACAACGTGATGGGGCCGGTGAAGGCGGCGCTCGAGGCCTCGGTGCGCTATCTCGCGCACGAACTCGGGCCCGCCGGCATCCGCGTCAACGCCATCTCCGCGGGCCCGGTGCGAACGCGCGCGGCCTCCGGCATTACCCACTTCGACGAGCTGCTTGACGAGGCCGCGCGCCGGTCGCCGCAGCGTCGTACCGTGGACGGCTGCGAGGTCGGCCGTGTGGCGCTGCTTCTGGCCAGTCCCTACGCGTCGGCGATCACCGGCGAAGTGGTGCACGTCGACGCCGGATTCCATGTCGAAGGCATGGTGTTCCATTGAGGGCGGCGGGCCGGGCCATGCACATCCTTTCGCTCAACGCCGGCAGCGCGACGCTCAAGTTCGGCGTGTTCGATCCGGCCTCGGCCACGCCGCTGATGGAGGCGACGATCGAGCATCCCGCGGTCGATGCCGCGGCGTTCGACGAGATCGAGCGCCGGCTGCGCGATGCCGGCATGCCGGCGATCGATGCCGTCGGCCATCGTGTCGCGCACGGCGGACCCCGCCTGAGTGAGGCCGCGCTTGTCGACGCGGACACCGAGCGCGAGATCGACCAGGCCGCCCCGCTGGCGCCCCAGCACAACCCGGTCGCGCTGGCCGGCATCCGTCTGGCGCGCGAACGCTGGCCGGGCCTGCCGCAGGTGGCCGTGTTCGACACCGCGTTCCATGCCGGCATGCCCGAGCAGGCGTCGCTCTATGCGGTGCCGCAGGCCTGGCGCGACGCCGGGGTGCGCCGATACGGCTTTCATGGCCTGTCGCATCGGCACGTGCTCGAAGCGGTGAGCGGTGCGCTGGAACGGGCTCCTGAGGATCTGCGCATCGTCAGCTGCCACCTCGGCAACGGTGCCAGCGTCTGCGCGATCGACCGCGGCCGGTCCATCGATACCTCGATGGGGATGACGGCGCTGGAGGGGCTCGTGATGGGCACGCGCAGCGGCGATCTGGACCCCGGCGTGCCGGCGTTCGTCGCGCGGACGCTCGGACTCGACCCGGCACAGATCGAAGCGGCGCTGTACCACGACAGTGGATTGAAGGCGCTGTCGGGCATCGGCTCGGACCTGCGCGAGATCGAGGCCCGGGCGCGCCAGGGGCATGCCGGCGCCCGCACGGCGCTGCAGGTTCACGCCTACCGGGTTCGCAAGTACATCGGGGCCTACGCCGCGGCAATGGGCGGCTGCGACGCCGTCGCCTTCACCGGCGGGGCAGGGGAGAACTCTGCCGCGCTGCGCCGGCGCATCCTGGAGGGCCTGCAGTTCCTCGGCGTGCGTCTCGACGAAGACCGCAACGAGTCCTTCGGCGCGTCCGGTGCCGCGGTCGCCGAACTGCAGGCACCGCGCTCGCAGGTGGCGGTGCTGGCGGTGCGCTCGCGCGAGCAGTGGGTCATCGCCCGCGAGACCGCGGCGGTGCTGCGCCGAGCCGAGCGCGCCGCGGCGCGGCAGGACTTCTCGATGCCGGTGGCGATCTCGGCCCACCACGTGCATCTCACGCAGGCCGCCGTCGAGGCCTTGTTCGGCACCGGCCACGCGCTGCGCGTGTTGCAGCCGCTCAGCCAGCCCGGCTTCTTCGCCGCCGAGGAAACGGTTTCCGTGATCGGCGAGCGCGGCCGGCTCGAACGCGTGCGCGTCGTCGGGCCCTGCCGTGCGGCCAACCAGATCGAGGTCAGCCGCACCGAGGCCATCCGGCTCGGCATCGAGGCGCCGCTGCGCCTGTCCGGCGATCTCGCGGGCAGCGCCGAGGTCACGCTGGCGGGCCCGGCAGGGGCCTTGCGCACCCCGGGTTTGATCGTTGCGCGCCGCCACCTGCACCTGACGAGCGCCGATGCGCGGCGGCTCGGTGTCCAGGATCGAGGGGAGATCGAGGTCGCGCTCGACACGCCGCGCGGCACGGTGTTGCGCCATGTCGCCCTGCGTGTCGACGACGGCGCGGTGCTCGAACTGCATCTGGACACCGACGAGGCCAACGCCGCTGGATTGCGCGGTGCCGGCGAGGGCGTGCTGCAGAGCGCCGCCTGCACGGCCCGCGTCTGCGGCCAGCGCGACCACGAGAACCACGCGTCCTGCGAGACGCATTGATCGACAGGAGAAACGTCATGGCAAGCAACGAAGTCGTCCTTTGCGGTGCGGTTCGCACTCCCATCGGCACCTACGGCGGTGCGCTCAAGGACCTGCCGGCCGCCGAACTCGGCGCCGCGGTGATCCGCGAGACGTTGCTGCGCAACGGCCTTGCCGGGGCGCAGGTGCAGTCGCTCGTGATGGGCAACGTCATTCAGGCCGGCAACCGGATGAACCCGGCTCGCCAGGCAGGGCTCGCGGCGGGGCTTCCCGTCGAAGTGCCCGCGCTGACGGTCAACCGTGTCTGCGGATCCGGGGCACAAGCCGTCGTCAGCGCAGCGCTCGAGGTGGCCGCCGGCATGGTCGACTGCGCGGTGGCCGGCGGCATGGAGAACATGGACCGCGCGCCCTACCTGTTGCCGCAGGGACGCTGGGGTGCGCGCATGGGCGACGTGACGCTGTTCGACAGCATGCTGCTGGACGGCCTGCACGACGCCGTCAGCGGGCAGCATGCCGGCTGGCACACCGAGGACCTGGTGATCCGTTGCGGCATTTCGCGGGAAGACCAGGACCGCTGGGCGCTGCGCTCGCAGCGGGCGTTCTCGGCCGCGCAGGCGGCGGGCCGGTTCGACGGCGAGATCGTCACCCTGCAGGTGCCTGGTCGGAAGGGGCCGGTGCCGTTCGCGCGCGACGAGCACAACCGGCCCGAGACGACAATGGAGTCGCTGGCGCGGCTCAAGCCCGCCTTCCGCAAGGAGGGCACCATCACCGCGGGCAATGCGCCAGGCCTCAACAGCGGCGCGGCCGCGATGGTGGTGGCCGAGCGCGACTGGGCCGAGCGCCAGGGGCTGCAGCCGCAGGCGCGCCTGGCGGCTTTCGGCATCGGCGCCGTGGACCCGAACTTCTTCGGGCTCGGGCCGCTGCCGGCCGTGCGCCAGGCGCTCGAGCGTGCCGGCTGGACCATCGGGGACGTCGACCGGGTCGAGATCAACGAGGCCTTCGCGGCCATCGCGCTGGCCTGCCAGCGCGAACTCGGTTTCGCCGAGGACGTGGTCAACGTCGAGGGCGGCGCCATCGCGCACGGGCACCCGATCGGAGCGACCGGAGCGATCCTCACCACCCGGCTGCTGCACGCGATGCAGCGCGACGGCCTGCGCCGCGGCATCGTGACGCTGTGCATCGGCGGCGGCCAGGCCGTTGCGCTGGCGCTCGAGCGGATCTGAGCAATGCAGGCCGGCCCGGTCATGCAGGGACTTGACCCATGTGCAGCACCCGGGTCGAGACTCGCTGCCCGGGAGTCGACGCGGCCCTGCGGCGACGGAGAAATTCGATGCGATTGATCGAGTGCGCGCGGCAGGCCGGCGTGTCCGCCGACACGCTGCGCCACTATCTGCGGGTCGGCCTGGTGGTGGCGGATGGCCGGACCGAGAACGGCTACCGCACGTTCTCGGAGCGCAGTGTCGCGCGCGTGCGCTTCATCCGCGGCGCGCTGGCGCTGGGTTTTACGCTCAGGGACGCTGGCGAACTCGTCGAGATGGGGCAGCGTGGCGAACTGCCGTGTCCGCGTGCGCGCACCTTGCTCGACCAGCGACTCGCGGAGCAGGGTCGTCAATTGGACGCCGCCATGCGGCTGCATCGGCGCATGCAGCGGGCGGTGGCCGACTGGAAGCGGCGTCCCGATGGCGTGCCCGACGGCCACTCCGTGTGTGGCCTCATCGAGGGGTTCGCGCAGGAGCCGGCTTCGGCCGCGCGATGCGACCGCGGAGCCTCCGCTGGGCGAAGGAGCGAGGGATGAGCCAAGCCGCCGGCCCGACCCACGAGCTCTGGGATTCGGAGCCGTACAGTGGCCCGGCGGCCCGGCGGGCCATCGCCCTCGCGCGCGCCTGGACGGCCGAGGCGAGTCGGCACTTGCCTGGGAGTCGACCCGCGTCGTCGACCGGCACGGACTGGACCGGTTCCCCGGGCACCGGACGACGCCGATCGTTGCGGCGATCGTGGCTGCCGCGGGCGCGACGATGCCGCACTTCTCGCTGCGGTCCGGCGCGGGGACTTGGAGCAGCGCCGACTCGATGGCGACGCTGACCGGGGTGGAACTCGATCGTGCGACTGCAGCCATCATCACCTCGCGCGAGGGCATGTGCGTCGCCCGCGCGGACGCCGCGGGCGTGGCAACGAACGTGCCGTGGAGTCCCACGGCGGATGACGCGAGCCTCGTGGCGTCGGCACTGTCGCGCCGGGTGGCTGCCGGCGTGGGGAGCCTGCTCGTCAACGTGACGGTCGGACGGGGTACCGGCGTGCCCGACGACGAACGCTTCCATCGCCTGCAAGCCCTGCTAAGGGCCGTGGGCGCAGCGGTCGGCGTGCAGGTTCGCGTCGCTCGTTCGGCCGGTACTCAGCCGGTGGGTCTGGGCATCGGTCCGGCACCCGAGGCGATGGACGTGTTGGCCGTGCTGCGCGGCGCCGCGGCGGCGCCGGTCGACCTGCGCATGCACGCGCTGGCCGAAGCCGGCCTGCTGCTCGAGATGTGCGGCGCGAGCCGACCCGGACATGGCGAGCTCGACGCCTGGCGACTGCTCGACAGCGGCGCCGCATGGGGGCGCTTCCAGGCCCTGTGCGAGGCCCAGGGTGGGATGCGTGAGCCGACGCTGGCGCCGATCGCCGAAACCATCACGGCCGAACACGCTGGCCACGTGAGGTCGCTGGACGGCGCGCATGTGCAGCGCGTCGCGGTGCTGGCTGGCGCAGCGCAAGGAGCCGGCGCCGGCGTCGTGCTGCATGCCCGGATCGGCGAGCGGGTGCACCGGGGCCAGCCGCTGTTCACCGTTCACGCAGCGAGCCGGCAGTGCCTCACGGCCGTGACGGACGATCTGCGGCGCGCACCGCTGATTTCCGTCGACGACGTGTCTACCGCGACCCTGGCCGAACCACAAGACATGCACTGAAGAGACCAACCGATGGACCACTCGACCACGTTCGCTCGACCCCTGCCGCCGGACCTGCACGGTCCGGCGCTGCGTATCCTGCGCCGCTTGCTGGCAGGCATCGAACGGCCACCGGCGCTGAGGCTGGGCGATGCGATCCTGCACGAGCTCGAGACCCACCCCGAGTACACGCTCGTGATCCGCGACCCCGGGCTGCTGCGTCGCCTCGTGCTGCGGCCCGATCCGCTGTTGCTGGCCGACGCCTACTTCCGCGGTGTGATCGATGTCGAAGGCGATCTGTACAGCGCACTGGCATTGAAGGACCACTTCGAGGCGGTCTCGCTGACCTGGCGCGACAAGCTGGCGCTGTGGCGCGATGCGTTGATGCTGCGGGTGTCCGAGCAGGAGGGCCTGAAGCCGTCCGGCGGATTGGCCTCGCGCATGGCCCGGCGGTTTGCGCATCGCCATTCCCGCCGGACGGACCGGGCGGCGATCTCGTTCCATTACGACGTGTCCAACGCGTTCTACGGTCTGTGGCTGGACGCCGAGCGCGTTTATTCCTGCGCCTACTTCGAGACCGCCGACGACTCGCTCGAGCAGGCGCAGCGCAACAAGCTGGAGCACATCTGCCGCAAGCTGCGCCTGCAGCCCGGGGACCGCCTGCTCGACATCGGCTGCGGCTGGGGCGCGCTCGTGTGCTGGGCGGCCCGCCACCACGGCGTCCGGGCGCATGGCATCACGCTCAGCGAACGGCAGTTCGAGTACGCACGCGAGCGCATCCGGGTCGAAGGCCTGCAGGATCTCGTCACGGTCGAGCTGCGCGACTACCGCGACCTCGACGGCGTGGCGGTCTACGACAAGGTGTCCAGCGTCGGTATGTTCGAGCATGTCGGCCTGGCGAACCTGCCGGCCTACTACGCCGCCGTGCAGAGGGTGCTGCGACCGGGCGGGCTGTTCCTCAACCATGGGATCACCCACGACGAGGAGGGCTGGAACCGGACGGTCGCGACGGAATTCATCAATCGCTACGTCTTCCCGGACGGCGAGCTCGATTGCGTCAGCAACATCCAGCTCGGGATGGAGCGGGCCGGCTTCGAGATCCATGATGTCGAGGGGCTGCGTCCGCACTACGCGCTGACGCTGCGGCACTGGGTCGAGCGGCTAGAGGCGCGTCGCGAGGAGGCGCTGCAGGAGGTCGGCGAGGTCACTTACCGCATCTGGCGGCTCTACATGGCGGCGTGTGCGCTCGAGTTCGAGGCGGGCGGCACGGGCATTTACCAGATCGTCGCCTCGAAGCGCGATCGCGGCACGTGGCCGGTCCCGTTGACCCGCCGCGATCTCTACCGTGAGTGATTGGTCATGGACGGTGCCGTCTCCGCGGCCGGCGGGCGAGATGCGTTCGGATCTCTCGGCCGGCGCCTTCGCGGCGCTGCTCGCGGCCGCAATGGCGGTGTCGATGGCGTATGGCGTGACATTGCCTGTGCTGCCCGGGTTGGTGGAGCGCGCGGGGGGCGGTTCGGCAGCCGACGTGGAAGGGCACACGGGCTGGCTCACCGGCACGTACACGCTCGCCCTGTTCCTGTTTGCGCCCGCCTGGGGCGCGCTGGCCGATCGGATCGATCGCCGCTGGGTGCTCGTCGCCGGGCTGGCCGGATCGAGCGCGGCGCTGTGGGCCCTGACCGGTTCGCTCGGACTTCGCGGGCTGTACGTGGTGCGTGCGATCGCCGGCCTGACCGCGGCGGCGGTGCTCCCGGCGGTGTTTGCCTATGTCGTCACCGCGTCGGCGCCGTCCCGCCTGCAGCGCCGCTTCGCCTGGATCGCATCGGCCACTGCCTTGGGCTTCCTGCTCGGTCCGGCACTCGGCGACGGGCTGGCCGCGCCGATACGCGCCGTGGGTGGCCATGGCGCGCTCAGTGCACTGGCGCTGCATGTCGTCGCTGTGGTCGGGTTGGTGGCGGCCGCAGGCGTGCTCACGCTGCCGGTCAACCGGGCCGTGCCCCCTGGCTTGGCCGGTGCGGCGCCCGGCGACGAGCGGCGCATCGTCCGCTCGCTGCTTTTGACGGCCGTCGTCGTGCTGGCGATCACGGTGGCCGAGGTCGGTGCCACCCTGGCGGCCCGCAGGGTGGCGGTCGCGGACGCGTGGCCGGTTTCGTTGTACTTCGCATTGTGCAGCGGCGTGATGATCGCCGTGCAGTTCTGGGCCCTGCCACGCCTGGAGCGCAGGCTGGGCGAGCCGCGGCTCGTCGTCGCCGCGCTCCTCGTGCTGTCGGCAGGCCTCGGCCTGCAGGCCGGCTCGAACGGGGGTGTCGTGACCGCCGCCGCGTTCGTGCTGGCAGCAGCCGGCATTGGCGTGCTGATCCCCTCGCTGGCCGTGCGTATCTCGAGCGCAGCCGGCACGCGCCAGGCTGGGCGATGGGCGGCAGGCCGCGGCGGCCAACCTCGGGCAGGCGGTCGGCGCCG
>NZ_AZSN01000034.1:0-34128 GCF_000576225.1 Methylibium sp. T29-B
GTTCCGGATTTCTTGGTGGCCATGGCGAGTCCGTCAGACGGTGGCGGGCGCGAGAAGGCCCTGGATGAGTTTCGCGAAGTCGGCTTCGAGGTCGTGTGCCGATCGGAACTCGGCGAAGGCCCAGCGACCGTACGTCCCGAGCGCATTCACGCCGGGCACCCATTGCGTGGTCATCGTATCGGCCTTGACCACGGCGTCCTCGCCGCGGAACCCCTTGATCTCGACCACGAGGTTCAATGGGTCCTCCCGGCCATCATCGATACGCACGATGAAGTCAGGCCGGTAGTGCCGCTGCGTGCCGCCCAGGCGGTACGGCACCTCGAAACCCATGCTGTGGTTCTTAGCGTAGGCCAGCACATGCGGATGCGCCTCGGCAACGCGGCAGAACTCGGCTTCCCAGTCGCTGTCATACACCACCCAGTTCACGTGGCTCTTGGGTGGGGGGCCTTGGGTAGCCCACAAGGTCTGCTTGGCTGTAGTGAAGTTCACCTGCCGTGTACTGCCGGTGGGGTTGAATGGATCGAGCACCACACGCACTGCGTTTGTGCCGGCCAGCGTCGCGCTGATCGCGGAGTGAATCCGCTCGCAAGCCATGTCGGTGATCTCCTGATGCATCACCTGCGCCTTCCAGGTGCCACCGCTGCTCTTGAGGTGGTCCCGCACCCATTCCTGCGCGATGCCCTTGAGCTGGCCGAACAGGTGCAGCTTCGGGTCTTGGCCCGGATCGCGGTACTTGCGATACAGCAGGTGCTTGGCCAGGTGGAAGGCGATCGAGTTGTCGCGCGTGTCTTCCAGGTGTTGCACGGTCAGGTTCACGCCCTCCCCCACGATGCCCAGGTTCTGTGTCGTGGATGGACCCACAAGATCGGGCGTGAGGGTGAGGCCGGAGTTCGTACTGAAGGTCGCCTTCAAGCGCTCTGCCGGCAATTCCACCCGATAGCCATCGACTCGCGGGAAGCGGATCTCCAACGCATCGCGCTCGGGGCTGATGGCCTGCACGCGTGTGGTCTTCACCGGCGGCTTGGGCGGCACCACGACAGGCTTGGCCGCGAAGTCGAAGGGTATGCCCAGCACGTCGGCGTATTCCACGTCGAACTTGTCTTCGGCGTTCAACGTGTAGCTCTGGCGGCGCAGCGCGCGACCCACCACCTGCTCGCACAGCAGCTGCGTACCGAATGCCCTCACTCCCAGCACGTGGGTCACGGTGTTGGCATCCCAGCCTTCGGTGAGCATGGACACGCTGACGACGCAGCGGATGCCCTCGCCCAGCCTGCCAGGCTTGCCCACGGTATTCATCACCTCGCGCAGCAGGTCGGCGTCGGTCAGCTTGTCGGCCGCTGCGCGGTCGCCTGTGCGTTCCATGATTTCGCGGCGAAAGCGCTCGATCGTGTCGGCCTCGATGTCGCGGAAGCCGGGGTCCAGCGCCTCGCCGGATTCCAGTTGCTCGCTGTCGATCAGCAGCGTACGTGGCCGTGCCAACTTCTGGCCGTTGTCGTCGTAGTTGCGGAACAGCTTGAGGCGACCGTTCTCAAGGGTGGTGCCGCCGGTCTCATTGGCGCGCTCGAAGCCCGAGACGTAGTCATAGACCAGCTTCGATGTCGCCGTGTTGTTGCACACCACGATGAACACCGGAGGCACCTCGATGCCCTGGGCCTGCCAGCTGTCGAAGATCTTGGCGTAGTGGCCGTACAGGGCCTCCAGCGCGGTGTACAGCTCGGTCGGCAAGGCCAACGGGTCCAGCTTGCCGGCAGTGCGCACGCCCTTCTTCGGCATGCGCTTGCCGATGTGGTCCCACAGGTTGCGGAACTTCGGCGCGTCCGCGCCGGTGATGTTGTCCGCCACCGGCACGCGCGGCAACTTGACGATGCCGCATTCAATGGCGTCCATCAGCGAGAAGTCGCACATCGTCCACGGGAACAGCGTGCCTTCGGCATAGCCCGAGCCGCGCAGGAAGAAAGGTGTGGCCGACAAGTCGAACACTGTCGGCACGCCGAGCTTGCGCTTCACGGCCTCGATGCCACTGATCCACAGCCGCGCGGCTTCGTTGTTCTTCTTCGCCTCGTCCTTGTCGTCACCCTTGAGGTCTTCGAGGTCGGCCTCGGCTTCCTTCGGCTTGGCCCGGTAGCAGTGGTGGGCTTCGTCGTTGATGACGAGCACGTTCTTGATGCCCATGAGTTCGGGCATCACACGCTGCAGCATCTGGCCTTCGGTCTCCAGGGTCTGAATCGGTGCGCCTCGGCCTTGGAGCAACGCCCGGCCAGCGGCAGTGATATCCAAGGTCTCGCGCAGCTTGAAGGCGTGATAGTTGGTGATCACGATGACGGCGCGCTTGATGTCGCCGAGCATGTCGCCGGGCACGATCTCGCGGCTGGCGTAGTAGCTGTCCGGGTCCTGTGGCAGCAGCACGCGCAGACGGTCCTTGATAGTCAGGCCTGGTGCCACCACGAGGAAGCCGCGCGTGAATTGCTTGCTGGCCGGGTGGCGCACCGCATTCACGGTCTGCCAGGCGATGAGCATGGCCATGACGGTGGTCTTGCCTGCACCCGTGGCCAGCTTCAAAGCGATGCGGAACAGGTCCGGGTTGGACATCGCATTGGCGCCAGCCAGGTGCTCTCGAAACTTCTTGCCCGACGCCCCGAGCTTGGGGGCGACTTCGGTCAGCCAGATCGCCGTCTCGACCGCTTCAATCTGGCAGAAGAACGGCCGGACGCCCTGAAATTGGTGGTGCCGCCAGTGCTGCAGCAGGCGCGCGGTTTCGGGCGTGACCTGCCACTGCTGCGGATTCGGAAGCGCGCGCCAGGTGTCTACATAGCCGCGCAGCTCATTGATGATCGGTGTGGGGTCGTACTTCTGCTCGGCCGTGCTGAGGCCTTCGTCGTCGGCCGTCAGCTCCAGCTCGACCTGCACGGTCGGTCCCTTGGGTGCCTTGCGCTTCTTCGCCTTGGGGACGGGCGTGATCAGGTCCGATCGACGGCGTGATTCGATCAGCCGATTCGTTGGCTGACCGTCGGCGTCCAATTCCCAATGCCTGCCTGGGTAGGCATAGGGCGAGTTCAGGATCGGGTGTTCGAAGAATGTCAGCTGCATGGGCCTCCCTGGTTCGACCTGTCGCCCTGTACCGTAGAAATCAGGCGTCGGTTCTTGATGGTTCTGCCGTTGGGACGCACAGGTTGCGTTACCCACGAGCTAGTGGCGAGCTTACCGGCTTGCCACTGTGAATCTTCCTGTGGAAATTGCTTTGGCGATCATGGCTTGGTGCCTTCTTTCGCGGCAGCGGCTGGCCCGCCGGCGAGCCGGACGCGATATCGGGCCCTGGTGCATTCAAGGCATAGAACTCATGCAGCTTGGCAGCCAACATCTGCTTGTCTGGCAGTTGGGTCTGGTACTGGGCTACCAAGGCTGGCGAGAGGGAGCGGCTGAGGGCGTACTCGACCACCTCGCTGTCCTTGGACGCGCACAGGAGAACACCAATCGCCGGGTTTTCGTGAGGCTTGCGCACGTCGCGGTCCAGCGCTTCAAGGTAGAAGTTCAGCTTGCCCAGGTGCTCGGGCTCGAACCGATCCACCTTGAGCTCGATGGCCACGAGGCAGTTGAGACCCCGATGGAAGAACAGGAGGTCGAGCGCGAAGTCGCGGCCACCCACTTGCACCGGGAACTCCGAACCGACGAAGCAGAAGTCGCGCCCCAACTCGATGAGGAAGGTGCGAAGTTGGCCTAGGAGGCCGCTGTGCAAGTCGGCCTCGGTGTGGCCGGCCTGCAAGTTGAGGAACTCGACCGAGTAGGCATCCTTGAAAGCAGCCCCAGCGGCGGCGCCATGCATTTGTGTCAGCGCTGCCGACACTTTTGCCGGGCTGAGCACCGCACGCTCGAAAGTACCAAGGCTGTACTGCCGCTCTAGTTCCCGGCTGGTCCACTTCTCCTGCACCGCCAGGCGCAGGTAGAAGTCCCGCTCTTCCGGGCGCTTTGACTGGGTCAGGATGATCAGGTTGTGGGTCCACGGCAGTTGTGTCAGCAGCGCTGTCACATCCTTGTCGGCCGTGCTGTAGGCCTCGAAGAACTGCCTCATCCGAAACAAGTTTCGGCGCGTGAAGCCGCGCTGCCCTGGCATTGTTCGGGCGAGGTGCTGGGCCAAGCTGTCCACCACGCCCTCACCCCAGACGGCCGCGGCCAACTTAGCGCTGATGTACTCGCCAATGCGCCAGTACAGGCCGACGAGTTCGCTGTTGACTGCTTGGTAGGCCCGCTGCCGCGCCTGTTCGATCAGGCCAACGACCTCGGCGAAGGAACTCTCCACAGAGTCGGAGCTATGCGGTCTCTTCGCCACACGGCTGCTCGTTGTACTCGCCTTTGGACTTGGCCTCTTCGTGCTCACGTCAGGGCTCTCGGTTCATAGCGAACTCAAGCAGTTGCTTGTCGGTTACTTCACCGGGCCACATGGAGCTCGCCAACCACCTGAAGAATGAGCTGGCTGCGATGCGACTTCTCACCCCGTCCCGGCGCCAGGCTTTCGCGATGGGCGATGCCAGTTCGTTCAGTCGTTCATCCTCGAAGCGAGCGATGTGCCTGTCTTCTCGCCCTCTGGCATTTCCTCGAAGAGTGCCTTGGCCCGGCTTGACTGATGGTGCTGCCACTCTTCACGCAGGCGCTGGAGGCGCTCGTCGAAGCTTGGACGCGGAACAGCGACTTCAGCTGGTGGCCTACCGCCCTCCCCTTCGCCGGCATATTGCTTCTTCAAGGCATCGCGCAGGTACGCCGCGGGTGAATTCAGCGGTGGCAGTGAGGTGTTCTTCATGCGCAGCTCGACATGCTCCACCGCCGCGCGCAGCACACCTTCGTCCGTTACCGCGTACAAGTCCTGGGCGTCGCCACGCTTGAAGCCGATGGTGATAACCCGCTCGACCAGTTCGAGGTCAAAGACATTCTTGGCTGAGTCCCGCAGGCCCGATAGGCTTGCTTGAGGCTTCGGCAGCACGCGGAACTGCAGCTCTTCAACCTTGCGTCCACGCTTGTGTTCGACCACCTCCAGCCGGAAGTCCTCGCACAGCGTGTCCAACTCGACGAGTGCCTTCTTGATGGTGTCGCGGTGAAGGATGCGGTAGTCGACGGTCGTGATGTCGCTTCGGCCCGTCAAGACCGATGCCCACCAGATCACGTCCTCGCGCATCGTGAGCCGGCCAGGCGAGGTTAGATACCGCGCACCAAGCTCATAGAGGACCGAGGCCGCATAGCTCCGCATCTGTGAACTGATTTCTAGGAGCACGCGGGTGTACTGCGCTGGCTTGACGAGGCGGTCGCGAATGGGCTCTGGATAGGTCCACGTGATGGTGCAGGCCTGGCCGCGCCCAGGTTCATCGATGACCACGGGCCCAAGCAACTGGGTCGAGGTCCACTGGCGGGCGTTTCCGCCGCTGGTATGCCACTCGATGGTGGTGGCCTGCATGTCCCGGATGTGCGACTTCAACAGTTCGGTGTTGTTCGACGTGAAGCGCGCGTCGTCTATGAGTTCGGCCAGGAGAATGGAGTAGCTTGGCCGGTCGACCCCTTGCTGTTGTGCGTGGTACAGGAAGACGTTGTAGATCCGTCGCGACAGCAGGGTTAGCTTTCCGCGCTTGGGGCGGATCGCGATCGCCTCATTGGCTTTGGCAACCGACTGGTCGTCAGGGCGTGTCGCTACCTCCGACGATCTCGGTGATCTTTGCTTCGTCGTGACGAGAGGGAGTTCGTCGGTGTCCGGTTGCTCCATCGGAGCCCTTACTGAGACTGCTGTTCGCCATGTTGGCTCTGTATTGTGATTGTGTCAATTCACAATACAAAAGAGAGCCCCCGCCGGTGGCGCCTTGAGGGTTTGAGATTGAACACTTGAAAGCTTGAAGAGTTGGTGCGCCGAAAGATTGTTCTAGAACAAGGACTTAGGAGTAGATCGCCGAGGGGATATGGGCAACCGGCGGAGACTCTTTGGGGACCTCGAGGGAGGGGATATGGGGTTCTGGCGGTATGAAGTGGAGACTTTTTGGGGATGTCCGTGAGGGGACATGGGGATCTGGGCAACTTCGAGCTTCTTAGAGCGCAGATTGGTGGGTCTGGAGGCCGTTTGACCCGCCGTTACTTGCTGCGGTCCCCATAAAGTCTCACAGTTGTGGCCACGAACTTTGCCTCGGCCAGGTCGGTTCCCCAAAGACTCTCACAGTCGTTCTCGCGCAGGTTCTGCGTATTTCGCTCATTCGTCGATTCCCGGTACACTAGCCGAAATCCGACGAATCGAGGCGAAGAGTGGCAACATCGACAGCAGAGGCGAACGCGGCAGGATCAGGCGCTGGCAACCAGGTTGCCACTCCGGTGCCCTCCCCTTCAGTGTCGCCCAGGGCTTTGATCGACATGCGCCGAATCCAGGCGCTGGCGACACGAGCTTCGGGCATGGTCGAGCAGATCCGTGGGCGCCTTCTGGCTCCTGAGGCGCGCAAGATATCGCCGCTGTACTCGGCTGCACAGGTCGCGGCGCTGTGCGGCGTTGACAAGGCCCATGTCAACTACAGGATCTCCAAGGGAGACCTTCCATCCGGACGGCTAACGCCCACGGGCGGCAAGCGCGAGTTCAGTTTGGCTGAGGTCAGGCAGTGGACCCGTGCCTATCGACACGAGAAGATGAGGCCGACCGGTCAACGCGCGATCTGCATTGCCGTCGCCAACTTCAAAGGTGGTGTCTCTAAGACAACCAGCGCCATGATCTTGGCCCAGGGCCTGAGTCTTCGTGGGCATCGTGTCCTGGCCATCGACATCGATCCGCAGGGATCGCTGACAACTTTGCACGGCATCCTGCCTGAGGCCGAGGTCAGCGAAGAGATGACCATCGCGCCGCTTTGCAACGGTACCAGCGATGACATCACGCCAGCCATCCGATCGACGTACTGGGACGGGATCGATCTGGTTGCGGCTGCGCCCTTCCTGTTCTCCGCGGAGTTCGCCCTGCCCGCGCGCCAAATGCAGGAAGCTGGCGCGAGGTTCTGGGACGTCCTCAACGCGGGGCTCGAGCCCGTGCGCGATTTGTACGATGTGATCGTCATCGATACGCCGCCCTCGCTTTCGTACGTGACGATCAACGGCCTGTGGGCGGCCGATGGCGTCATCGTCCCCGTGCCGCCATCAGGCTTGGACTTTGCCAGCTCGGCGCAGTTTTGGTCCTTGCTTGCCGACCTTGGAACAAACCTGGACCAACAGGAGCCTGCGGGCGCGCAGAAGGTTTTTGACTTCCTGCACGTGCTTCTGAGTCGTGTGGACCAGGCCGACGCAGCGTCGCCAGCAGTTCGACAGTGGATTCAAGCGACCTACGGCGAGTTTGTCTTGCCAGTCGAGATCCCGAAGACATCGGTCACAAGCAACAAGTCGGCTGAGTTCGCGACGGTGTACGACGTTCAGAAGTACGACGGCTCGGCCAAGACCTACAAGCGAGCCATCGACACGTACGACCGATTCGTCGATCTCGTCGAGGAGTCCGTCGTCGAAGCCTGGCGAGCGCGAAGGGCGGCGGCGTGAGGCTCGGCGGCGGCTGGCAACCAGGTTGCCAATCCAATCGGCAGCCGTTGAACGGCGGCGCCGTGGCAACTTGGTTGCCACTCCAGGAGTCAGCCCGATCGGGGATGCTGGCGCAGACTTTTATCTCGAATGGCAACCAGGTTGCCACACAAGAAGGGCGCTGAAATGAGTACGAAGTCGAAGCTCCTCGCGATGACCGAGAACTTGCAATTGCCCGAGGACTCGCCAGCGAGTGCCGAGGCTCAGTGACCGCTCCGGCACCCACGCCCACGGAGGGACAACCCGTCGGCACCGCGCAACAGCCTACACCGAAGTTTCCGCCCGTCCCGACTGGCGGCGCGCCCAGGACCGGGCCAGGCCAGATGCTGCAGTTCCGCGGGCAGATGTTGGCCGTCGAGGGGGAGCTTGGGAAGCTTCGAGATCGTCTCAAGGAGCACGAAGGCTCAACCCCGACGCGTAAGCTCGATCCCCAAGCGGTCGTGCCCAGTCGCTGGGCGAACCGCCACCCAGCCTCGTTCAGCACTGCGGAGTTCGCGCGGCTGAAGCAGGACATCGAGCTCGCCGGCGGCAATGTCCAGCCGATCTCGGTTCGCGTGCTGATTGACCAGCCTGGCCGATATGAGATTGTCTTCGGGCATCGCCGTCACCGCGCGTGTAGCGAGCTAGGGATCCCGGTGCTGGCGACCATCGACACCAGTGCCGTGTCCGATCACGAGTTGTTCTCGGCGATGGATCGCGAGAACCGGGAGCGTGCGGACCTGTCGCCATATGAGCAAGGCACGATGTATCGCCGCGCCCTCGACGAGAAGCTCTATCCGTCCAATCGTCGGCTGGCTGAAGCGCTTGGCGTATCGCATACCTGGGTCGCAAACGTCCTTCTAGTGGCTGACCTTCCGGCGCCAGTCGTTGAGTGCTTCAGGTCGCCACTGGAGATTCAACACCGCCATGCGAAGAGCATCGCAAGTGCACTCGAAACGGACAGGAAGGGTGTCCTGCGCAGAGCAGAGAAGCTGCGGGCGCAAGAGCGTCCGAAAGCCGCGGCTGCAGTGGTCGCCGCACTCATTGGCACAGCCAATGAAGCTGCGGAGACGGCGCATCAGCCGCTAGAGGTCGACGGGAGACAGGTCGGGCGTTGGTCGAGAGATGGGGCAGGGCGCTTGATGGTTCAGATCGAAGCGGCCCACTTGAACGATGACCGGCACCTAGCCGTGCTGAAGTCGATTGCGGCGGCACTGAAGGTATAGGCCAATCGGGCCTGGCAACCAGGTTGCCAGACTTCGCATCCAGCGCAAGCACCAGCAGCGGTCGCAAGGACTGGCCAAGGGGTCGTCGCCCTCGAACTGCCTGTTGACTACCGCCACAGCCTGGCCCGAAATCTTGATCAAGTCGGCGCAGCCAGACCCAGCACCGCAGAACCCGCCCAACAGTCCGCGAACCGCCCGGCTGCCACAAGTAGCTGGTAGGCGAGCCGAACCTGCTCAGGCTAAGCGCGAGGGCCCCCTGGATCGTCGTAAGAGGCAACCCGGATCCAGGACCCCTCGGCCGAAGCCTACAAATGGCGATCAGTGCAATACATGATAAGTATCCTTATCACCATGCCGAAAAACGGGTGACAAATCAGCCTTTGCCAGGAGACAATCGGCCAAGTGCTTGATCCGCAAGGAGAACCGCTGTGGCCGGCCCGCTCGACATCGACGACGACATGCAGCGCATGGTGCTGCGCAAGGGCGAGGCCACCGCGAAGGGCGGCCACGCCTTCCAGCGGCTGCTGCAGCTCGCCGAAACCCGCGACTCCGGCCAGGTCCGGCGCGTCGCGCTCTTCATCGCTGCGACCTACAACGGCGAGGCCTTCCCCTTCGATCTGTTCGAGCTGCGCGCGGTCGACGAAGCCATCAGCGACGACATGCTGCTGTGCATCGACGCGCTGCGCTGGGGCCAGTCCGACCTGCACAGCCTGGTGCCCGACGGCGACCGACGGGTGAGGGCGGTGATCGAGCAGTGGGGCCTGAAGTGGCCCGAGGCGCAGTGACTGCCGGCCACCTTGGTGACTGACAGCTACCCGACCCCGCTTGACGACGCCGCGCTCGGCGCGACGTGGGCTGCAGCCTGGTCGGCGCTGGGCCGGCCGGCGCCGGCTGGATTGCAGGCCGAACTCATGACCGCCTGGTCGGAACCGCAGCGGCACTATCACGATCAACGGCACCTGCGCGAGTGCCTGGCGCTGTGGACGCGGTGGCGCGAGCACAGCCCGCGCGCGGGCGAGGTGGCGATCGCGCTGTGGTTCCACGATGCAATCTACGACCCCCAGGCGAGTAGCAATGAACTGAACAGTGCCGCGTGGGCGGCCCGGTCGCTTGTGCGTGCCGGCGCCGACAGCGACACGGCGCAGCGTGTGCACGACCTAGTGATGGCCACGCAGCACGACGCGCCAGCCACGCTCGGGTCGAGCCTGGACGCTCAGCTGCTCGTCGACATCGACCTGTCCATCCTCGGCAGTCCGGCGGAACGCTTCGAGCGCTACGACCAGGACGTGCGCAAGGAGTACGCGTGGGTGCCGGGCTTCCGGTATCAGGAGGCGAGGGCGCAGGTCCTGCAGAGCTTCCTCGACCGACCGCGGCTCTACCACGGCGAGCACGCGGTCGCGCTGCTCGAAGCGCAGGCCCGCATCAACCTGGCCGCCGCGCTGTCGCGGCTCGCGCAATGAACGCGCGCGACGACAAGGCGCTGGCCAGCCCGAGCCCGAAGCGGCCGAAGGCTGCACGGGCAGGGCAGGGCGCAGGTGCTCTGGCGCCGCTGTTCGGCACCTCGACGCGAACACCGACGCGCAGCCTCGCACCGGTCAGCGCCGCCCGGAAGCGCAAGCTGCACGTCGGCCACTTCGCGTTCATGCGCTCGGTCGTGCAAGGCCTCGATCCCCGCGAAAGCTGGGAGCGCTACTTCCGCGTCGAAGGCGAGGCCACCAACCAGCGCACCGTGCGCGCCACCATCGCCTGGATCCGCGACGAGTTCGCCGCAGCCGCGAAGCGCGAAGACCGCTTCGGCACCGCGCGCCTGGTGCGCATCGACGCGACCCGCATCGCCGACCCGTCGCTCGAACTGCCCAGCCTCGAAGCCTTCGCCGAAGCGCATGGACTCGAAGACGAGCGTCAGGCCGACCAGATCGCCGCCTTTGAGGCCGAGTACGGTCGCGCGACGCAGCGCCTGCGCCGGCGCGCCCGGCTGATCGCGCGCCAGCTCGAAGCGCTGCGCTGGCTTGAAAGCCTGGTCGCCCAGTCGCCGAAGGCCGGCGACTCGGTTGCGGCCTGGCTGAACCCGACGCTGGCCAGCCACCTGGAGGCGGCCGACATCTTCACGCTCGCCCAGCTGGTCGAGCGCATCAACGGTGTCGGGCGGCGGTGGCACGCCGGCATCAAAGCGATGGGGGAGGGCAAAGCCCTGCGCATCGTCGAGTGGCTGCGTGAGCATCAGGACAGCATCGAGTTGCAGCTCGGCCGCCATGTGGCGATGCCGCGCAGCAAGCTCTACGCGCACGAGCTGAACGCTGTGGTCCTGCCGGCCACCGACATCCGCCCGATTGAGAAGTTCCTCGTGCCGGCCGAGTTGGACGGCACGCGCGGCCTGTACCGCCGACCGCAGGCGCAGTGCCTGCTGAAGGCGACCAACGACTACCAGGCCATCCTCGCCTGGCTGCGCTCCAAGCATGGCCTCACCCCCGAGCAGAAGGCGCACCTCAAGGCGCGCCGGCGCCAACGGGACACCGGCGTCGAGCAGGGCATGGACTGGCTGCAGGCGCTTTCGAACACCCAGCGCGCCTACCGCAAGGAAGCCGAGCGCTTTCTGCTCTGGGCGATCACGCACAAGGGCAAGGCCTTGTCCTCGATGAGCAACGAGGACTGCATCGAGTACCGGGATTTCCTGGCCGACCCGCAGCCGCGCAGCCGCTGGTGTGGCGACCGCGGGCGTGAGCGCTGGTCGCCGCTGTGGCGGCCCTTCGAGGGGCCGCTGTCGGCCTCGGCGCAGCGGCATGCGGTGACGATCTTGAAGAACCTGTACGGGTTTCTCGTCGACCAGAACTACCTGATGGGGAACCCGTGGTCAGCCGTGGGCGTGCCACGAACTTCGGGGCCGAAGGTGAACGCGGGGCGGAGCTTCAGCCTGGCGCAGTGGCAGTTCATCGAAGGGCAGCTGAAGATGCTGCCTGCGACATCGGCGAACCAGCGGCTGACTTTCGGGCTGCACCTGCTCTATGCGACCGGGCTGCGGTTGTCGGAAGTTGTGGCGGCAACCGTCGATGATCTGCAGTGGGTCGAGTACCCGGCCGATGCGTCAGACGATCAGCCATGGAAGGCTGGCTGCTGCGGGTGATCGGCAAGGGGCAGAAGGAACGCGAGGTGCCGCTGCCGGCCGATGTGGTGGGTGAGCTGGCCAGGTACCTGGTTTCGCGGGGGCTCGATGCGGACCCGGAGGACATCGGCAACCAGGGGGCGTTCCTGCTCGGCAAGGCCAGCGACGCGGCTGAGCGCGCGCCGGGACTGAGTACCGGGCAGGTGATCGACCCGCGGCAAGGGATCGCCGCGACGACGTTCTACGACCAGATCAAACGCTTCTTTGAAGACTGCGCTGGCGTGCTGAGAGGGCAGGGCGACGCGAAAGGCGCGGAGCGATTCACTAAGGCCAGCACGCACTGGATGCGGCACTCGCACGCAAGCCATGCGATCGCGAGCGGCATGCCCATCGAGGTCGCGCAACAGAACCTGGGGCACGCGTCACTCGCCACCACGACGGTCTACGTCACCACCGAGAAACGCCGTCGAATGAAGGCTGTAGAGGCGTTCTGGAAGAGATAGCGCAAGCCATCCGACCGTTCGGTGTGCGACCGCTATCCGGCGGCTTGGCGCGAATCCTGGCCAGCCGGAATCGACCCAAAGCGGCTCTTCGCCGAACTCGATTCCAAGCCACCAACGTGCCGGCCAGTTGACCACGCGCCGGAGGCGGTGTGCGCTATGGCAGCCGGCACACGGGCGTTGCGGCGGCGGCTTCTTCTTCCCCGGCCGCGCCGGCAGCAGCCGCCAATATGAAGGCCCACGGGCCTGCGATTCCGCGCCACCGCAGTGAAGGACCGACAGGACGTGGCGACGGTTTCATCGGCCAGCAGTCTGGCGCAGTGCGGCGCTGATGGCTGCACGCAGCTTCAATGGCGTCAGCGGCTTGCGAAGCAGGGGCGCACCGCAGGCCTGTGCGGCATCACGCAAGTCAGGCGTGGCATCGGCGCTGATCAGCAGCGCGGGGCTGGCGCTGCCACGCGCACGAAGCGCCAGCAGCCAAGCGCTGCCGCTCGCGCGGCCGAGGTGCTCGTCGATTAGAAGCAGGTCGTGGCCGGTGACCGGCGGTGCGGCTGCGTCGACCAGGCGGGTGGCCGACTCGACGTCGCGTGCAGTGTCCACTTCGGCGCCCCAGGCGCGCAGCAGCCGCGCGCAGGCGTCGAGAACCTCTGGCTCGTCGTCCACCAGAAGCAGCCGGCGGCCGGCCAGTGCTCCGGGTGGGGCTGCTGAGATTGCTGCGACGTCGGGCTCCGCGCCTGCGGCGACCGGCAGTTGCAGCGCGAAGACGCTGCCCCGCCCCGGGCGCGAGGCAACGCGCACGCGGTGGCCAAGGCTACCGGCCAGGGCGCGGACGATGGCCAGGCCCAGGCCCACTCCGTCGGCATGGTGGGCATCGCGCACATAGGGCTCGAAGATCCGTTCGCGCTGTGCGCGGGCGATGCCGGGGCCGCTGTCGAGTACCTGGATTTCCACCTCGCCCGCCCGGCGCACCGCGCGCAGCGCCACCCAGCCTTGAGCGGTGTAGCGTAGGGCGTTGGCAAGCAGATTGCGCACGATGCGTTCGACCAGCAGCGGGTCGCTGACCACGGACAACCGGGGCGACACACGCACCACCAAACGCAGTCCGCTGCGCCCGGCCTGCAGGGCTGCTTCTTCGCCAAGCCGTTGCAGCAAGGGCGCCACATCGAAGTTGCGCAGCGCGGGTTGCAGGTGGCCGCTTTCGAGCCGGCCGAGGTCGAGCAGGGCGTCGAACATCGCATGCAGCGCGGCCACGGACTGCTGCAGCTGAGTGGTGAATGTGCCGTCTCGTGCCACGGCAGGCTGCGCGGCCAGCAGACCGAGTGACAGGCCGAGCGCGTGCAGTGGCTGCCGCAGGTCGTGGCTAGCGGCTTGCAGAAAGGCGCTGCGCGCGCTGGCCGTGGCCTGTGCCTGTCGGCGTTGCTCCCGCTCGAGGGCCACCGCGACCTGCTGAGCAACGAGTCTCCCGCCCAGCCGCGCCACCTGCTGACCACGTGCCAGCGCGGCGAACAGGTAGACGGCGAGCAGCCCGGTCAACAGCGCGCCACCGAGCAGGGCCGCTAGCGGCAGCAGCCACGGCATCCAAGCCGAGCCTTCGGCTGGGCTGAACAGGCCGACCCAGTGGCGGTCGGCCACGCGGAACTCGTGCACGTAGGCCTCTGGCGCGTTTTCGCGTGCGCTGGCGAAGTCGCCCGCACCCTCGCCGTTCCCATCTGCCGCCGTTGCCGCCCCCAGCGTGAACAGGCGCTGCTCGACTGCCGGTGCGTCCAGGTCGAACAGGGCGACATAGGCGGTATCGGCCTGCGCTCGCGGGAAGATGCGGCGCAGCAAGGCGCTGACGTTGAAGACGCCGAAGGCCAGCCCGGCCAGCTGCTGGCCCGGTGCCGGAACGCCGTCTGGCCAGACGGGCTGGAAGACCTGGATCACGGTGTCGCCATCGGCGCCCCAGGCATCGGAGCGGCGGGCCTTACTGGCGGCGACGCGGCCACTGGCCAGCGCGTTGGCAATCGCCTGGGCACGCGACGGCAGCGACGGCAGGTTGAGCCCCGGCGTGACGTCACCGCCCTGCAGGGCGGTGAGATACTGCGCCGCGTAGCAGTCGTTGCAGCGCGCGACGATGCGGCGCAGGCCGTGCCCCGTGGCCTCGAAAATGGCTTCTGGCCGACCGCTGCGCTCGCGCAGACCCGCCTCGAAGTCCGGGCGTTCGGCCTCGCCGATGCGCGGCGCCCAGCCGAGCGCCACCGTGCCCTCGTGGAAGGCCGCATCGGAGCGCACGAACCGTTCGAACTGGCGTTCATCGAGCGCGCCGCCGGCATCGTGGAAGGCCTTCACCGAGGTCAGCGATTCGAGCGCGAGTTGCAATGCCAGTTCGAGCTGACGCACCTGAGTGGCCGCCTGCTGCGCAAGGTGCAGGCGTTCGCGTTCGGCGCGATCGATCGCCAGCGCCCGGGTGCCGAGCACGCTGAGCGCCAAGCCGAGCAGCAGCACGACCGCCGCTGCTAGCAACGGCCAGCCCGAAGCCTGCGGGTTTGTGTCGGCGCCGCCTATGGCCGAAGGCATATGGCCGCCCTGGGCGGCTGCCTCAAGAATCGCCTCGGCTCTGCGAGGCCCGGGCCACCACCTTTCCCACCACGACAACGGAGACTCCCTTCATGCACAACCCGCACCGATCCATTCTCGCCGCCCCACGCCGTTTGGCTGCCATCGCCCTGGTTGCGGCAGCGGGCGCCGCCCAGGCCGGCGGCAGCCTGAGCGTGAGCCGTGAAGTCGAGGTCGATGCGGCACCCGCCACGGTGTGGAAGCTGGTCGGCAACTTCAACCACTTGGACGTCTGGCACCCGGCAGTGGTGGCGAGCACGCAGAAGGGCGGGATCCGCACGCTGACACTGGCTGGCGGCGGCGGCACCATCGTCGAAAAGCGAACGGCCCTGAGCGACTCGAAGATGAGCTACAGCTACGTCATCCAGAGCGGCCCGCTGCCGGTGCAACAGTACGCCTCGACGCTGACCGTGATGACGGGTGCTGCCGGCAAGAGCATCGTCAGCTGGACCGGCACCTTCAATGCCAAGGGAGCCCCCGACGACAAGGCCAAGGAAGTGATCCAAGGCGTGTACGACGCCGGGCTCGCGCGCGTGGCGGCGAACTTCAAGAAATGAGCCTGCGTTCGGCCGCGACAATGGGCACATGCACATCATCGTGGCCGACGACCATCCGCTGTTCCGCGACGCCCTCGTGCGCCTGGTGCAGCAGGTGGCGCCTGCCGCCGAGGTCCTTGAAGCCGCCAACGCCGCCGAAGTGACCGCGGCGCTCGCGCAGGCCCCCGACGCCGAACTGCTGCTGCTCGACCTGCGCATGCCCGGTGCCCAGGGCGCCGCCTCGGTGGCGCGATGGCGGGCGGAGCACCCGGGCGTGCCCATCGTAGTGGTGAGCGGGTCGCAAAGTGCGATCGAAGCGCGCGAGGTGCTGGCCGCGGGTGCGCACGGCTGCCTGCGCAAGTCCACCCCTCCCGAACTGATGCTCGACGTGCTGGCGGGGCTGCTCGACGGCAGCGGCATCGACCACCCGGCGCTGACCTCCAGCGCCGAAACGCCCCCGGTGGCCGCCGCGCCGGCCGGGTTGACGCCGCGCCAGGCCGAGGTGCTGGTCTGGCTGGGCACGGGCGCATCGAACAAGTACATCGCGCGTGCTCTCGGCCTGGCCGAGGGAACCGTCAAGCTGCACGTCGCGGCCGTTCTCCATGTCCTGGACGCGCGCAACCGCACGGAAGCGGTGGCGCGGGCGCGTGAGATGGGCCTGACCTGAGTCTCGCCGATCCCGCGCGGTGGCATTCGGCAAGGCCCCGCGGACGCAAGTGCAGCAACACTGCCAGCATGCCCGTCGCGGGCCTGCGGATGGGACCAATCCGTAAGCTCGCCACCGTTCTTGCACCGGCGGTTCTGGGCGGCGTGTCGCGCGCAGCCTGAGAGTTCAACGTCACGCAGTCGGCGGTGCCCGTCCATCTCACGCGCGGCAAGAAGCGGCTGGCATTCCACCGCTAACGCGCAGTGAGCGCGGCTTCGAACTCGCCCCAGGCGGGAAGGACCATGGAACATTGTTTGGACAGCCATGCATCGGCATTTTTCGGCCAGTAGCAAGCGACCGGAAAGCTGCCTTTGATGACGGACCGTTAGTGGCCGGGACTACCAGTTCGTGGACGCCGCCGACAGTGGCCGCTCGACCAGCCCCCTGCTGAACGGCCGGTCTTCGCGGTGCTGACCTCACGATCACGACCCAATCCAGTCTGTCGAGGAGTTGAGAAGCAGTCGCTGCCGACGGCGGCGACCGATGAAGATGCCCTGCGTTTCGGTGCCAGTCAGCGTCTTGCGGCCCGCGCGGACGAGCCTTTATCGGTGGGGATGCACCACAGATTCCACCCACCTGAAGTTTCACTTGGCACCCCCGCTGGCCTTCGACACGTAGAGCGCCAGCGCCGCAATCTCTGCTTCGGTGAGCTTGTCCTTGTACGAGGGCATCTGGCCCAGCCCGTTGCGCAGCGCCTTCGCCACGCGCGCAGCGTCGGGCTTCAACTCGTCCAGCACCGGGCCGACGGCGCCCTCGGCGCCCGCGGCCTGCAAGGTGTGGCAAACGGCGCACGACGGGACGACGCCTTGCAGGAACAGCTTCTTCCCTAGCGCGAGTTGCGCGCTGTCGTCGGCCGCCAGCGCGGGTAGAACGGGCAGCGCCAGGCCGGCGACGAGCACCGACGCGACCCTCATTGCATGCAACATGAAGCGCTGCTGGATGGTGCTGCGCATGATCAGGCCACCGTCACTTTCACGGCGTGGTCGGCCCAGCTCGTGTTGTTGTAGCCGCCGGCGTTTTCCATCCGCTGTTCGGGCTGCACGTTGCCGGCCGTGTCGGTGGCGCGGCTGGCCAGCGTGTGGCTGCCAGCGGGCAGCTTCGCGGCCAGCACGAACTGTCGCCAGGCATAGCGGCCCAGGTCGGGCCCGGTGAGCCGCGCGTCGTTCCAGGTCTTGCCGCCGTCCAGCGACACCTCGACGCGCTTGATGCCGTTCAGCCCGCCGAAGGCCACGCCTTGCACCTGCACCAGGCCGGCCTTGACGCTGGATGCATCAGGCGCCGGCGAGTTGATCCACGACTTGACCGACATCTCCTGCACCGACGGCTGGCTCGGGTCGCCCTTGCCGCCCGGCGGCGAGATGCGGTAGCCGTGCGACATGATCTTCGCCTCGGTTTCCTTGGCCGTGAAGGCCAGGCGCTTGATGTACTTGATGTTGTTCACGCCGGTGTAGCCGGGCACGATCAGGCGCAGCGGCCCGCCGTGGGCCAGCGAGATCGGCACGCCGTTCATCTCCCAGGCCAGCAGCGCGTCGGCCATCGCGGCGGCCGGCACCGAGCGCTCGACGATGATGCTCAGCGGGTCCAGGCCTTCGGGCAGCTTCTCGCCGCCGGTGCCGGTCAGGTAACCGGCGCCCGGCACGACGCCGCCCAGCGCTTCGGCCACCACGCGCACCGGAACGCCGGTCCACATCACGCAACCCGCCGCGCCCACCTGCCAGGGTGTGCCACTGGGCTTGCTGGGGAAGTAGCCGCGACCATTGCCCGAGCACTGCAGCACCATCGCGGTCGTCTCCACGCCCATCGTCTTCAGCTCGCGCAGCGTCAGCGTGCGCGGCGCCTTCACGCCTTCGATGGCCACCTGCCAGGCGTCGCGGTCGGCGACGATGGACGCGTCGGGCGCCGGCAGGTTGTTGCGGATGTAGAGCTGCTCGCCCGGCGTGATGACCCCGCTGCCGAAGGCTGCGCGCTTGGTCTCGATGGTGGTGCTGCTGTGCACGATGACGCTGGCCGGGTCTTTCCACGCCACGTAGGCGGGCAGCGGCTTGGGCGTGGCGCTGGCCACTGGGGTTTCGCCAGCCGCGGCGGCACCGCGCGTGAAAGTGGCCAGGCCGGCCGCGGCCAGGGCGCTGGCGCTGCCGGCCAGCATCTGGCGCCGCGGCAGCGAGTTCAAGGTCTTGTTCATCGGGTCTCCTTGGGGGTCGGTGTGGAATTCGGTGGGGACATGTCGGTGGCTGGACCGAACTGGCTTTGCGCCACGGCCAGGGCCTGCTTCTTCTGCGCCACCAGCACCAGCGGCTTGCCGTCGCGCGAGGTGATGACTTTCCAGTGCACGTTGCCCCACCAGCCGCTGCCCTCCGTCAGTGCCACCGCCTTGTCGAAGGCGAACACGGTGACCATGCCGCCCTTCTCGAAGAAGGTGGTGAGGTGGTAGACGAGGTGGCCGTCGATGTCGCAAGGCCGCATCAGCTGCGGGAAGCCGGGCACCACCTGTTGGCCGGCCAGCCCCAGGTGCTGCAGCAAGGGCGCGCTGGCCATGAAGGTGCCGCGCAGCGTGCGCTCGAAGTATTCGTGTTCGATGGCGCCGCGCACGAGTTCTGGCGGGCGCATGGCCAGCACGGCGCCGGTGCCGCTGCCTGCCAGCAGCAGGCCCAGCACGGCGCGCTGGAAGCTGCGCCGCGCCATTAGCGGCTGCGCCTTGCGGTACAAGTGCGGCGGGGCGTCGATGGGCTCGAAGGCCAGCGCCAGTTCGGCGCGCGTGCGCAAGTCGAACGCGCTGTCGGGCAACTCGGGCGGCCGGAGTTCGCGCTTCATGACGGGGTCTTCCGCAAGGGCGTGACCTGGGCGCCGCCGGGTGCCCGCACTGGCACGCCCATCACCTGCTTCAGCGCGTCGCGCGCGCGAGCCAGGCGCGACAGCACGGTGCCGGGCGCAATCTCCAGCGCCTCGGCCATCTGCGCGGTGGGCATGTCGTCGAAATAGAACAGCACCAGCACCTCGCGGTGGATGGGCGCCAGCCGCGCGAGCGCCTTGACCACGTCCAGCTTGTCGTCCAGCCCGGCGTCGGGGGCGGCCTGCTCGGGCTGCTCGTCGTCGTCCAGCGACTGCATGCCCGGCGCGGCCTGGCGGAAGGCGGCGCGCCGCATGATCTGGAACAGCCAGGCCCGCGCCAAGGCCGCATCGCGCAACTGCTCGCGGTGCTTCCAGGCGTTGGCAAAACAGTCCTGCACCACGTCTTCGGCGATGGCACGCGAGCCTGTCAGCGCCCAGGCGCTGCGCAGCAGGAAGCGGTAATGGTCCCGCACCCATTGGTTGTAGCGGGACTCGGCAGACTGGAACAGCATGGTGATCAAGAGCGGACAGCGCTGCGGTTCATTCCATCGCCATCGTCAGTGCTTACCCTCAGGCTGGGCATCACGGCCCGCGCGTGCCACCCAGCGATGGAAATTCGGCTGCCGAACCCGCGCTAGAGCGCTGCTGCAAGGCCGCCAGCCGCCGCGTCATGCTCTCGATCTCGATGGTCTGGCCGGCGATGATCTCCTCCGCCAGTTGCCGCGTGGCCGGGTCGCGGCCGTGCTGCAGCACCAGCCGCGCCATGTCGACGGCGCCGGCGTGGTGCGGAATCATCATCGCCAGGAAGTCGATGTCGGCCTGGCCCACGAAGCCCGGGCCGTGCATGTCTTGCATCATGCGGGCCATCGAAGCGTCCATCTCGCGCTCGAAGGCACTGACTCCATGTTGGGCGTGTCCGCCCCTCATGCCCTTCATGCCCTTCATGCAGTCTGCCCCTTGGCACCCACGCGCACGTAGACCAGGTTGATGCTCTTCTTGTTGCGCAGCGCTCCGGAAGGCAGGGTCAGGTTGCCCAGCGGAATCTGCGCGATGAAGACCGGCTTCAGCGGGTCGCTGACGTCGAAGGCGCTGCACACCGTCTGGCCGGCGTTGGGCGTGCCGGGCAGTTCGTCCTGCTCGTGCGCCACGTAGAGCAGCGTGTTCTCGGGGTTGGTCCACAGCCCGTGCGATTCGCGGCCGTGGCTGAAGAAGGTGCCGACCACCTTGCGCTGGCCGCTGGCTGCGCTGCGGTCGATGATGGCGATGGGGCTGGAGGCGACGCCGCCGGGGCCCCCGTCGTCGATGCGCGCCAGGCTGGCATAGACCACGCTGCCGCGCGCGTTGCTGACGAACTCGACGTGGTTGGGCCGCGCGCCCATGCCCAGCGGCACGCTGTCAATGAGGTCGAAACCGCCCCGCGTCGAGCGAGAAGACAGCGCATCGGCCAGCTTGTGCGAGAACCACACCTCGGCGCCGTCGGGCGTGGTCTTCATGAAGGGCGTGAAGCCGGGCTTGTCCTGCGCACTGATGTCCAGTGTCGTCACGCGCTGCGGCTGGCTGTGGCCATCGGCGCCCGGGTTGACACGGAACACGTCGACCTGCGACACCTTCTGGCTGGCCACGAAGGCCAGCGTGCCTTCGCGGTTGAACCATACCTGGGCCGGGCCGTTGATCGTCGGCAGGAACTGGCGGATGGCCGTCGAACCTGTGTTGTCGGTGCCCTTCAACTGACGCAGGGCGAGTTCGACGTTGACGATGGCGATGCGGTCTTCCCCGCGCAGCGTCACCCAAAGCTCCTTGCCGTTGCGCGTGAAGGTGGGCTCGTGCGGTTCGCGGCCCAGCAGCAGCCCGCTGCTCAGGCGTTCGGGGTTGGTCGTCATGCCAGCGGCCGGGTTGGGCGTGTTGCCGATGACGCGGCGCTGCTCGGCGTCGACGAGGTAGATGTTGCTCGAGCCGCGCCCGCTGGTGGCCAGCAGCCGGCCGTCGGGCGACGGCACCGCGCCGTGGGCGTCGATGCAGCGTGGTACAGCGGCTTGTGGATCATCGCCGCGTGCGTCGGCGCCACGCCGGCGGTGACATAGCGGAAGGGCGGCCGCGGGTCTTCGTCGAAGCTGGTCAGGTTGATGGTGCTCTCGACGGTGTTGGTCCTGGGGTCGATCACGACCAGCGTGTTGGAGTCTTCGTTGGTGATGAAGACGCGGTCGCGCGGGTCGATGCCGGTGGCGGCGGCGGCGCTGGACGGCGCCTGGGCTTGCGCTGCGGGCAGCGCGCTGGCGGCTGCGGCGGCCAGCGAGTATTTGAGGATGTCGCGACGTTGGGTGGTCATGGGTGCTTTCTTTGTTCAGTGCAAAGGTGGACTGGGGCCTGTGACGCGCGACCTTGCACCCAACGAAGGGCTGTGTCGGTGCGTCAGGCGCTCGCAGCAAAGAGCGCGCTTCAGGCCAATTCATTCCATGGCGGTGCAAACCGCCTGCGCTGCGGGACTTGCCGTGGCCTTCAGCGCGGTGCGCCCAGCTGTTGGTAGACCTCGGCCGACACCCGCGCCAGCACGCTGCGGTCGGCGTCGGACGACAGCGCATAGCCGAAGGGCCCGTCGACCCAATAGAACACGTTGACGGCGCCTTCCTGCGCGAAGCGGAAGGCGGTGTCAGCGTTCTTCGCACCCGGTTTCGCATCCGGTTTCGCGGCCCCGCCCGAGCCCGCGGCGCTGCCGACGTCGGCCACGTCATTGGACACGTACAGCGTCAGCTTGCTGCCCTGCTGGTTGCGGTACATGAACTGAGCCACCGGCCCCTGGCCACCTGGCAGCAGGCGCCCACCTTCCAGCGTGTAGCCCTGCGCCTGCAGGTGCGGCGGTTTCATCGGCGCGCCCATGCGCTTGGACAGCCAGGCCACGAGCTGGTCTTCGTGCGCGGCGTCCACTTCCACGGGCCGGCGCACATCGGGGCTGTAGACCGCGTGCGCGACGGCGGCACGCTGCGCGAAGCCACCCGCAGACACCAAAGTCAAACCACCTGGGGCCGGTTGCACAGCCGCCATGCGGGCGGCATCGTCACCGGCTGTTCCAGGTCCGACGCCGCGCAGCCCCCAGCCCGTGGCGCCGCTGATGACGGCGATAGCCAGCCCGGCGGCCAAGCGCTGCAGGTACCAAGGCGTCGGCGATACGGCGCGCGGGCGCGCCGACTTCAGCAGGCGTTGCGGCGGCTGCTCGTCCAGCACGGGGTCGAACAGGGCGTGCAGCTCGCGCTTCTGCGCACGGTAGGCCTCGACGCGCTGCGCATCGTCGGGGCGCGCGGCCAGGTAGGCGGCGATCTCGGCCTCACGCTCTGCGGGCAGACGGCCATCGACAAACGCATGCAGCTCGGCCTCGGTGACCGGGGGGGTGGGCGGGAGGGTGGGCGGCGATGGGCGATCGGTACTCATAGGGTGCTTCGCAATGCATTCATTTGACGACCTTCAGCCGCACGGGTTCGGCACGACCTTCCATCAGGCCGCGCAGGCGCTCACGGCCGCGCGACAAGCGCGACATCACCGTGCCGATGGGAATGCCCAGGGCCTGCGCCACGTCGGCATAGGCCATGTCTTCCAGCGCCACCAGCAGCAGCACTTCCTTCTGCTCGACGGGCAGCAGGTCCAGCGCGGCCTGCAGGTCCAGCACCGCCAACCTGTCGCCTTGCGTCGGCATCACCGGCACCTCGGGGGTGTCATCGTCCATGGTCACGGTGTGCAGCCTGGGCCGGCGCACGCCATCGACGTGCAGGTTGTGCATGATGCTGAAGAGCCAGGCGCGCATGTCCGCCACGCCGCCCCACAGGCCCGACTTGGCCCAGGCCCGCTCCAGCGTGTCCTGCACCAGGTCGTCGGCGTCGTCACGGTTGTTCACCAGCGCCCGGGAATAGCGGCGCAGGCGCGGCACCCAGCTCAGCAGTTGATGGTCGTCGTTCATCAAGATGTTGAAGATGGGGTGAGCCCGCGCGAAGCTGGGTGTGCAGGCGGGTGTACAGGCGTCATTCCTTGATGATGTGCCAGACCTGTTTGAAGTTGTCGCCGCTGCGGTCGCCGGCCTTCTGGTCGGCCTTGTAGGTGTACACCGGCTTGCCCTTGTAGGCCCACTGGCGTGACCCATCGTCGCGAGTGACGATGCTGTAGGCACCCGTGGTCCGGTCGGTGGCGGTGGCCATCATCGGCGGCCAGAGCGCGGCGCAGCCGCCGTTGCAGGCGCTCTTGCCGCTGTTCGCCACGTCCTGGTCGAAGGTGTAGAGGGTCATGCCAGCGGGTGTGACGAGCGCGCCGCCAGACAACATGGCGGGCGCCTTGGCAGGCGGCTCGACCATGTTGGCACAGCCGGCAGTGACCAAAAAAGTTGCCGCAGATGCGGCGATGGCGAGGGTTTTGAACATGGGAAGCTCCGTGGAGGTGGTGGCGGATCGGGCAGCGTGGGTGAGATGTTGCTCACATCGGGGCAGACGGCACGCTCAGGCCTTTTATTCCGCAGGCGTGAAAAAGATGGGGTGTTGGTTGTGCAGGGTGGCAGGCTGCCGCTGCCCTGTGCGTCCAGCGCGGCTCCATGGTCGGAGCCGCGCGGCCTCGTTCTCAGGGTGCGGGCGTCAGGTTTTGGCCGTTCTCGACCGGGCTGATGCCCACGACGTGGCTGACGCTGCGGGTGCGGTTGGCGTTGTCGGTGACCCGGGCGGTGATCGTGACCGAACGCTTGCCCGCAGGCATCAGGAGCGATCCCCCCACCACCCAATCGGCCGTCGTCACGACATAGCCGTCAGCGTCCAGCTCGCTGCCGGCAACGTTGAAGATCGGCGCCAGGTTCGAGCCCGCCGGCACCACGTTGCCGTTGGGCTGACGCAAGGGCACGTCGAAGGTCACGTTCAGACCCGGGAAATTGCGGTTCGTGCCGTTGCTGGGATGCGTGATCGGGTTCTGGATCTGGCTGCCATCCAGGATGGTTCCCAACACCGAGCGGGCCGCCGTGCCTTGGCCGTTTTCGCTGACGCCGATGCCGTGACGCGAGCGGTCCAGCGCCGCCACTTGAATGAAGAACAGCGATGCATTCGCAGGCGGCGTCGGATTGCCGGTTTGCGGCCCGGGTGACACACGCGACGGCACGCGGGGCGCGATCATCGTCACCTCCGGTCCGTCCGCGTCGTCGATGCCGTCATCGAACACATCGATCGGAAGGGGCGTCAGTGCCTGCCCCGATGTGATACCGCCGCGCAGCACCGCCATCGAGACCCTGTCGAAGCCGATGCGACCGGCGGTGTCGACCACGGCGGTGGTGATGTTGAAGCGGCTCGTGTCGAGCGGCAGCGATTCAAGCACGTGCCAGCCCAGCCACAGCGTCACGCCCGCGCCGGGCGTGTCGTCGGTGCCCAGGATGTTGAAGAGGTTCGCCAGGTTGGTGTTCTTCGGGATCACGCCACCGTCGGGCTTGACGAGGTCGGTGTCGAGGAAGACATAGAGGCCCGGAATGTTCGGGTTGACCTGGCCGAGAAGCGCGGTGTTTCTGATGTTGAGCGATTCTTTCGCGGCGATCGGTGTCGCGTCGCGCGTGACGACCTCGATGTGTTGACGATCACTGAAAACTGACCCACCTGAGGGCATCGCGATCGTCGAAAGCTGACCCACGCAAACACACTGCCCTGCTCGATGGACGAGCGGGGAGAGCCAGGAGTGATCAGCGTGGCGATGTTGGCCAAGATCAGAAGGATGCACCTGCGAGATGGCCTGTCCATCCGCGAGGTGGCGCGGCGCACGGGCTTGTCGAGGAACACCGTGCGGCAGTGGTTGCGCGAGGACGGCGTGACCGAGCCGAAGTACCCCGAGCGCCGTGCGACGAGCGCGCTCGACCCGTGGGCCGAGCACCTGGAGGCGGCGCTGCGTGCCGATGCGCACCGCCCGGTGCGCGAGCGGCGCACGGCCAAGGCCCTGTTCGAGCAGATCCGCGCGCTGGGCTACGCGGGCAGCTACCCGCGGGTGGTCGTGTGGGTGCGGCGCTGGCGTGAGCGGCAGGCCAGCGCGCCGCGGCGTGCGGCCTTCGTGCCGATGAGCTTCGAGCTGGGGGACGCCTTCCAGTTCGACTGGAGCTGCGAGTACGTCTTCGTGGGCGGACTGCGCCGGCGGCTCGAGGTGGCGCACACCAAGCTGGCGAGTTCGAGGGCCTTCTGGTTGACGGCCTACCCTGCGCAGAGCCACGAGATGCTGTTCGACGCGCACGCGCGGGCCTTCGAGGCGCTGGGTGGCGTGCCGCGCCGAGGCATCTACGACAACATGAAGACGGCGGTGGACCGTGTGGGCGTGGGCAAGGCGCGCTCGGTCAACGCGCGCTTCCAGGCCATGTGCTCGCACTACCTGTTCGAGCCCGAGTTCTGCAACCCGGGCAGTGGCTGGGAGAAGGGCGTGGTCGAGAAGAACGTGCAGGACCGACGGCGCCAGGTGTGGCGCGAGGCCGGCGAGCGGCGCTGGAGCGACCTGGCCACCTTGAACGCCTGGCTGGCCGAGCGCTGCCGTCAGTGCTGGGAGGAGACGGCTCACCCCGAGTGGTCCGCGCTGAGCGTGGCCGAGGTGCTGCAAGACGAGCGCACGCGGCTCATGCCGTGCCCCAGGCCCTTCGACGGCTACGTCGAGCAGCCCGTGCGCGTGTCGGCGACGGCGCTGGTGCACTTCCAGCGCAACCGCTACAGCGTGCCGACCCGCCACGTCAACGAGGTGCTCAGCCTGCGCGCCTACCCCGAGGCCGTGGTGCTGGTGGCCGAGGGCGTGGCGGTAGCGCGCCATGCGCGCAGCTTCGAGCGGGAACTGACCTTCTACGACTGGCAGCACTACATTGCGCTGGTGCAGACCAAGCCCGGGGCGCTGCGCAACGGCGCGCCCTTCAAGGCCATGCCCGAGGTGCTGCAGACGCTGCAACGCCACCTGCTGCGCCATGCGGGCGGCGACCGGGTGATGGCGCAGGTGCTGGCCGCCGTGCCGGTGCACGGGCTGGAGGCCGTGCTGGTGGCCGCGGAGATCGCGCTGGAAGCCGGGCGGCCCAGTGCCGAGCATGTGCTCAACGTGCTAGCGCGGCTGCAGGACGGGGCGCCGGCGCTGCGCGAGCTGACGCAGCCGACGCCTGCCTTGCGGGAGGAGCCCCGCGCCGACGTGCAGCGCTACGACGCGCTGCGAGGTACACCGACAAGCCCCCAGGAGGCCCAGCCATGAGCACCGAGATCGTCACGCGCCTGAAGGCGCTCAAGCTGCACGGCATGGCCTCGAACTGGCCGGAGCTGGTGGCGCGCTGCCGGCATGCGGCGCTGGAGCCCGAGCAGCTCGTCGAGCAGTTGCTCGACGCCGAAGGGGCCGAGCGCAACGTGCGCTCCATCGCGTACCAGATGAGCGCAGCCCGGTTCCCGGCGCACCGCGACCTGGCAGGCTTCGACTTCGGCGCCAGCGCGGTCGACGAGGCGCTGGTGCGCAAGCTGCACACCACCGCCTTCACCGAGGCGGCGCACAACGTGGTGCTCATCGGCGGGCCGGGCACGGGCAAGACGCACCTGGCGACGGCACTCGGCATCGAGGCGATCCAGCGGCATGGCAAGCGGGTGCGCTTCCACTCGACGGTGGAGCTGGTCAACGCGCTGGAGGCCGAGAAGGCCGCGGGCCGGGCTGGGCAGATCGCGCACCGGCTGATGTACGTGGACATGCTCGTCCTCGACGAGCTGGGCTACCTGCCGTTCAGCCAGGCTGGAGGTGCCTTGCTGTTCCACCTGCTGAGCAAGCTCTACGAGCACACCAGCGTGGTCATCACGACCAACCTGAGCTTCGGGGAGTGGGCGAGCGTCTTCGGCGACGCGAAGATGACCACGGCCCTGCTGGACCGGCTGACGCACCACTGCCACATCGTCGAGAGCGGCAACGACTCCTGGCGCTTCAAGCACAGCAGCACGACTACGGCCGCGACCAGAACCCGGTCAACGACGCAACGCAGGAAAGGATCGAACCCAGACCCCAAAACCGCAGAGATATCCACAGACCAAGGCACCCTCGGGTAGCCTTCAGGGGTGGGTCAGTATTGAATGATCGCGGCGGGTCAGTTCTGGGCGATCGTCAACACTCGATGTTCAACACGAAGCCGGTGCCATTCACGCTGCCTGCGCCAATGCGGCCTTCGCCCGGCACGATCTGCGAATCCGCCAGCGGCGAGACGATGCGTGCGATCGGTGCGAGGTCGCCGCGTGCGCCCATGCCGTCCCGTATCTTGATGATGTTCGGATACGTCAGGGATTCAGCGCCGTCTGCAGCGTGGCCGGGCAGTGAAGCAAGGCCTGCCGCGGCCGCGAGGGCAGCATGCATCAGCACGGCCGAAAATTTGGAAAGCGGGTGTCGCATGGGGAACTCCTGGGGGGATGGGTGAGCAGTGGCTCGACCACTGCAAACGGGTAGACGCACGGGCGCTTGCGGGTATTGCGTTGTCGATACGCCGTGTGAACCGAGCCGGCATGCGCCTGCAGGCAGCGCCGTGCCAGCGTGCACTGGCATGAACAAGGCCGCCTTCGGCGCGGCGCTGGTGGATCAGTAGGTCGCGGTCTTGCCGGCGGTTTCGGCCGTGGCTGCCAGGGCGACGTTCAACTTGGGTCGATCTGCCACGTTTCGCTGACGATCTTGCCTTCGCGGTAGGTCAGCACGTAGCGCACCTTGATGGGCATCTTGCCTTCGAAGACGACGTTGGCGGAGACCGTCGAGCCCTTGGGGTTGGCCGATTCTTCGATGGAGCCGATGGTGAGCTTCAGCGGGCCGACGGCCTTGCCGAACTTTTCCCAGGTGCCGCGGATGGCGTCGGTGGTGGCGTAGGTGCCGTCCAGCGGGCCGCCGACCCAGTTCAGCTGGGCCTGGTCGGCGTAGGCGCGCATCACGATCTGGGTGTCGCCCGAAGCGATGGCCTGGAAGTGCGTGCGGGCGTCGTCGGAAGGGGCGGCGAAGGCGCTGCCAGCGGCAAGCGTCAGGGCGGTGGCGGCAAAGGCGAATGTCTTGAACATGGAGGGCTCCGTTGAAGGCTTGATGTGAAGTGAGGGTGGTCGGTGGTGGATGAAGGGTCCATGAGGTCCCGACACAAGGGCAGACGGCGCCGGCAGGCGGTCTATTCCGGCCCACGCAAAAACTTTTTCTGTCACGCCATCGGCAGTTGACCCGCCCGACACGCTCCACCAATTGCTCCGATGAAGCGAACCCTGACCTTCCTGCTGCTGGCCAGCTTGTTCACCGCCGCGACCGGTGCGCTGGCGCAAGGCATCACCGACCCCATTGGCAACCTACTGCCCACGTACATCGGTCCGCAGAACGGCGACGTGGATGTGGCGAGCGCGTTCGCCGGCTACGACCCGGCCAGCGACACCTTCAGCTTCTCGGGCACCTTTGCCGACGCCCTCGGCACCACGGAGGGCGCCTTCTACTTGCGGGGCCTGGACCGCGGTGTCGGCACCGAAGGTTTCGTGAGCGGCAGCCCATCGGTCGGCCAGCGCATGAAGTTCGACGCCGCCGTGTTCCTGCGGCCCGACGGCATGGCTCGCGTGATCACCTTCGTGGGGTCGGTGGGCACGGGCGTCGAACTGGGGGCCGGTACCGGCACTATCGCCGGCGGCTGCGCGCCTCAGGGCGCCAGCCGCTGACCGTCTTGCGCAAACACCACCCCGCCGGCGTAGTGCGCGGCAATCGACGCCTTGACGGCATCACGCTGCGCGTCGAGCGCAGGTGACAGGTGGCTCAGCAGCAGCTGGCCGGCGCGCACCGCATCGGCCACTTCGCCGATGGCCTTGGGTGGCGTGTGCAAGGTGTACAGCACGTCGGGCGAGCCGGGTGGGTCGAGCACCACGCTGTTGAAGACCAGCAGGCTGGTGCCTTGGGCGATTCGCCGCAGACCCGCCAGCCCGCTGGCGTCGATGTCGCCGCTGAAGGTGATGCTCTTGCCGGCGTGGTCGATGCGGTAGACCACCGCCGGTGCGTCGCGGTGGTGGCCGGCCACGGAGCTGATGCGCAGGCCGCCCTCATCGAACACCGTGCGCACTTCGGGCAGGGCTGACGCCGTGGCGGGTGCGTCGATGTCGTTCACTTGAAAGCGCAGCGGCGTTGAGAAGTCCTTCAGGTAGCCGAAGGCGCCCTGCTTGCCGAACAAGAGGTCGATGAAGCGGCTGGTGGCCGGGAAGTCGGCATCGTCGGCATCGAGCGCACGCCGCCCTGCCGGCCCGAAGATCTTGAAATCGACCGGCCCGCGGTTGGACACCGCACGGGCCTTGAAGAGGCCTGGCAGTCCACCGGCATGGTCCACATGAAGGTGCGTCAGCAGCACGATGTCGGCCCGACCCAGCGCCAGCTTGGCTTCACCCAGGAGCACGAAAGATCCCGGGCCGGCGTCGACGAAAACACGCGCCACGCCATCCACCAACACCACGAAGGCCGAGCCCGCGCGGCCGGTGGCACCCGGGCCGCCCGAGCCCAGCACCACGAGTTCCAGCGCCGGCGGGGCGGCCGTCTGGGCCTGAGCTGCGAACGCGGCGGGCAGCGTGCACATGGCCAGACAAAGTGCCGCCAAGCGGCGCCGGCAGGGGTTGGCCAGAGTTTTCATTCGATCCTTTGTGCGGGCGGGGCGACAACGGGGCGAACCGGAAGCGGCAAGCCCCCGGCTCGGTCGTGCGGTGCGCCGGTTCTCTGACAGTTCCCGGTTTTCAGTACGCCGCCACCGCCTGCGCAGCGGCCACCGTGGCGACGATTCGCTGCCCGGCACGCTCGACCTTGGAGATGCTCAGGTCCTCGTTCAGCACGTAGGCCGTCTTGCCGTCGCGCGTGAACACGATGGCCTGGCGCGGCTGCTTGAAGCCGGCGATGGTGGCGACCACCTTCAACGTGGCCACGTCGATCACCGACACCGTGTTGTCGGCCAAGTTGCCCGAGTAGACGAAGCGGCCGTCGGGCGTGAGCGCGGCGCCGTAGGGGTCGCGGCCCACCGGCACGGTGCCGGTGACGCGGCGCGCGGCGATGTCCACCACCGCGATGTCGTTGCTGCCGCTGTTGGCCGCAAACAGGGTCTTGCCGTCGGCGGTGACGGAGATGGCGCGGATCTTGTTGAAGCCGGTGATCTCGCCCTCGATCTTGTCGGTCTGCGTGTCGACGATGGTCACCTTGTCGCCCAGGAAGTTGGTGACGTAGAGCTTCGCGCCGTCCGGGCTCAGGCGCACGCCCTGGCGCGGCTGCGCAAAGCCGGTGATCACCGCCTTGGCCTGCCCGCTGGCGGTGTCCAGTCGCGTCACCGTGCTGCTGGCCTGGTTGTTGACATACAGCGCGCTGCCGTCCTTGCTGAGCGCGGTGCCGAAGGCGCCGGGGCCGGCCGCCAGCGTCGACGCGGTGGCCAGCGGCTTGAGCGTGGTGGTGTCCAGGCGCGTCACCGTGCCCAGGCTGCTGTCGGAGACATAGAAGCTCTTGCCGTCGGGCGCGAACACGATGTTGCGCGGCGTGACGTAGCCGCGCAGCACACCGCGCACGGCACCGGTGGCCAGGTCGTAGACGATGACGTCCGGGCGCTCGCTGTAAGACACCACGGCGGTGGCCTCGTCGGGGCTCAGCGCCAGCGAGTTGTTGCGGATCTGGCCGTCGAAGGTGACGCGGGCCGGGGTGGCTTCGGCGCCGTTGGCGGCGTTGGCGGGCACGCTGGCGGCGACGAGGACGAAGGTGCTGCACCAGGCCAGCGCGGTGGTGCGGAAGAAGGTATTCATGGGATGTCTTTCGGAGAGTGTTGAGAAAAGAGGGAAAGGCTTGCTGTGGTGGACGAGGAGAGCCCGTGGTTTATTCCGTCGGGCCGTGAATTCGAGGCTTCAGCCGAGCAGGGCCGGTACCCAGCGGTTGATCAAGGCACCGCCGACGATGAGCCAGCCGAACAGGATCAGCGCCAGCAACAGCGGCTTGGCACCGGCCTTGCGGATGGCGCCGATGTGCGTGGACAGGCCGAGTGCGGCCATGGCCATGGCCAGCAGCGCGGTGTCGATCTCGGTGGTCACCGCCACCACCGAGGCCGGCAGCCACTGCAGCGAGTTGAACAACACCACCGCGACGAAGCCGAAGGCGAACCAGGGCACGGCGAGCTTGCCTGGGGCCTGGCCCGTGGCGGCGGAAGTGTGGGCGTGGCGTTTGTCGTCACGTGCCAGCCAGGCCGACAACATCACCAGGAACGGCGCCAGCATCATCACCCGCACCATCTTCGCGATGACGGCCGAGTTGGCCGCGTCCGGGCCCACCGAACGCGCCGCGGCCACCACCTGGGCTACCTCGTGGATGGTCGAGCCGGCGTAGATGCCGAAGCCGTTGGCGCCACCCGGAATCAGCGCCCAGTGCTGGTTCAGCTCGAACAGCGCCGGGTACAGAAAGATCGCCAGAGTGCCGAACACCACCACCGTGGCCACCGCCACCGTTACCTGCTCGGCGCGCGCCTTGACCACCGGTTCGGCAGCCATCACCGCGGCGGCGCCGCAGATGGAACTGCCGGCGCCGATCAGCATCGCCGTCTTGCGGTCCAGGCCCAACCAGCGCGTGCCGATGAAGCAGGCCAGCGCGAAGGTCGAGCCCAGCACCAGCGCGTCGATGGCGACGCCGGCGATGCCGACGTGGCCGATGTCCTGCACCGTCAGCCGCAGGCCGTACAGCACGACCCCCAGGCGCAGCAGGTTCTGCTTGGACACGTTGACGCCGGCACCGCTGGCCGCGGCCAGGCGCGGCACCAGCGGATAGACCGTGTTGCCCACCAGCATGCCCAACACGATGGCCAGCGTCAGCGCACTGAAGCCGTGGTGCTGCAGCCAGCCGATGTGGCCCAGCGCGATGCCGGTCGCGGCCAGGGCGCCGCTCAAGGCCAGGCCGGGCAGCAGGGCTGCCAACTGCAAGCGCAACCGCGCTGCCCGGTGGCCGGCTGACGGGCCAGGGCTGGCTTGTGAGGTCGACAGCGCGTGCATCACGCCAGCACCCAGATCAAGGCGATGCCGGCGCACAGCAGCACGGCCGCCATCGGCACTGCGACCGGCATCCAGCGCAGCACCTGCGGGTCGATGCTGCTGTCGGCGGCCAAGGTGGTCGAGACGGCATGGGCCACGTCGCGGGTCGGCCCCATGAAGCCCGCCACTGGCCGCCGGGCAGCAACCCATTGAAGGGCATGCAGCGCCTGTGGGGCCAGCGGGCCGGGTGCTGCGGGGCGTGGGGTTGTTCGTTCAAGGGTCAGCATGTCGGGCTCCAGATGCCGGTGGTGGCGCGGCGGGCCGCCGCCCCGTGATCGAGCGGCCAGGCAAATTTAGAGCTTGGCAATCAACCCGTCCAACGGGTTGTATGACTAAGATGTACCTGCGAAATCGATAACAAAGGCAATCACCGTGGACGTGCTTCGACTCACCCTGCGTCAGCTGCAGATTTTGTCGCCGTGGCGCGCAGCGGCAGCACCACGGCGGCCAGCGCTGAGATAGCGCTGTCGCAATCGGCCACCAGTTCGGCCGTCAACGAGCTGGAACGCCTGCTGTCGCTGCGCCTGTTCGACCGCGCCGGCAAACGCCTGCTGTTGAACGACAACGGCCGCGCGCTGTTGCCGCGGGCTTTGGCTTTGCTCGACGGCGCCGCAGGCATCGAGCAGATGTCGCGCGACGGCAGCGCGCAGGCGCAGTCGCTGCGCATCGGCGCCAGCACGACGATTGGCAACTACGTGTTGCCCAAGCTGCTCGCTGGCTTCATGGGGGCACAGCAGCCCGGCAGCGCCGCCGCCTGGCGGTCGAAGGTCGTTATCGGGAACACCGCCGCCATCTGCGATGCCGTGACCGCTTTCGAACTCGACGTGGGGCTGATCGAGGGGCCCAGCCACCAGCCGGAGCTGGTGGTCACCCCCTGGCTGCAAGACGAGATGGTGGTCGTGGCTGCGCCCGACAGTGCGCTGGCCCGGTCGAGTACGGCAGGCGAGCGCATTCCCCTGCGCACGCTGCGTGAGGCGGTCTGGCTGGTTCGCGAAACGGGCTCTGGCACGCGCGAGGCCACCGACCAGAGCTTGCTGCCCCACCTGCGTTCTTACCGGCGCAGCATCGAGCTAGGCAGTTCGGAAGCCATCCAGCGTGCCGCTCAGGAAGGGTTGGGGGTGGCTTGCCTGTCCGCCTGGGTAGTGAACGATGCGCTGGAAGCTGGACGTCTGTGCCGCGTCTCCACGACATTGCCGCGGCAGCTTCGGCAATGTCATCTGGTTGTGCATCGTGAGAAGCAGTCGACGCCCGCGTTGCTGGCGTTCATCGCCCAGGCAGATGCGACCGCTGGGGCTGCCCGCTAACGTCCCGGCCCCGCTTCGCATGTCGAAGGTTCAGCCCTCGGCGACACGCGATTACCCTTCAGCTAGGCGCCGACGCCCGCTCCGCCCACCTGCCCATTGATCGAAGCTTTGATGCAATGAGCTGGTCTGGGTAATCGACGTCCGCTTCCGGACGCACCACCCAACGGCTGCTTGTGGCCGGCTGCCGATAGCCAGGAGCGCCTGCTGCCCGGCAGGCTACTTCACGCCGCCGCGGCCGGGTTTGCTCCCACCGAGGAGGGCACGGCTGCGAGCACGAAATGTCGCCGCCTCGCGCGAGAACGGCGGGGCCATGGCAGTGTGTCGATCGTCGCGCGAGCAGCGCTGGGTCGCACCTGACCTATCCTCCGACGCATTCGCCCCAACCTGAAAGCTGGCACATGGCAACCAAGAAGAGCGGACCGACCCTTGCTGCATTGAACGCGCAGATTGCTGCGCTGCAGGCGCAGGCCGATGCACTGCGCAAGAAGGAGATCGCAGAGGTCGTCGCCAAGATCAAGGACGCGATCTCGCACTACGGCCTGACGGCCGCCGACCTTGGTCTTGCAACGGGTGCCCGCAAGAATGCGAAGTTGCCCGCAGCGGGCGGCGACAAGCCGGCCAGCAAACAGCGCAAGAAGGCCGGACCAAAGCCAGCGGCGAAGACTGTGAAGTTCAAGGACGACCAAGGCAACACCTGGGTGGCATGGGCAAGCGGCCGGCATGGTTCAAGGCTGCTTTGGCTTCAGGCAAGACACCCGAGGAACT